>NZ_DAISHT010000273.1:0-3786 GCF_036822375.1 Pseudoxanthobacter sp.
CCCATAACATGCAGCAGGCGGCGCGCGTGTCGAAGTACACCGCCTTCATGTATCTCGGCGAGCTGATCGAGTTCGGTCTCACCGACCGCATCTTCACCGCGCCGACGCAGAAGAAGACCGAAGAGTACATCACCGGTCGCTTCGGCTGACCGGGCAGATGCTGCCCACCGGGCGGGCTGCCACGGGCGCCCGCCCGATCTCGCTTCCGGCCGGCGGGGCGGGTCTCCCGCCGGGCTGCCCGGATCTCCCGCCCGGTCTAAGGGCTTGGCTGAGCCTTGGCTTTGTGATGCGAGCCGGCTTCGGTTTTTGGGCTGTTACCCCCATGAACAATTCCCATGTCGTGAAGGCATTCGACGAAGAGCTGCAGACGGTCATCGGCAAGATCGTCGAGATGGGCGGGCGGGTCGAATGGCTGTTTTCGGCCTCGGTCGAGGCGCTCCTGAAAGGGGCGAGCGACGAGGCTTCCCAGCTCATTGCGTCCGACGCCGAAATCGACCGGCTTGAGGCGCAGGTCGAGGATGAGGCGATCCTCATCATCGCCCGCCGCCAGCCGGTGGCGACCGACCTGCGCGACCTGCTGTCGGCGGTGAAGATCGCCGGCGAGCTGGAGCGCATCGGCGATCTCGGCAAGACCATCGCCAAGCGCACGGTGCTGCTGGGCGAGGACCGCGTGGTGCGCGCCGCCCGTGCGCCGGTCGCCGACATGGCCGCCTTTGCCGCCCGCCAGCTGCGTGCGGTGCTGGATGCCTATGTGGAGAACGATACGGTCAAGGCAGCAGCGGTGCGCAATGCCGATGCCACGCTGGATTCGCACTACACCGCCTGCTTCCGCCAGATCCTCACCTACATGCTGGAAGACCCGCGCAACATCTCCAGCTGCGTGCACCTGCTGCAGGTGGCCAAGAACATCGAGCGCGCCGGCGACCATGTGACCAACATCGCCGAATATGTGCTCTATCGCGTTACCGGCGAGATTCCGCGCGACGATCGTCCCAAGGAGGACATCGAGACCGTGCTGGCGAAGGAAGCCGGCAAGCTCGCCTGAGCGCCGGTCCGGCCGGCGCGCGCTTGCCAGAAAACATAAAGGCCGGTGTCGGGTGCCCGACACCGGCCTTTTCGTTTGCCCGGAAGGCGATGGCCTGCCGCGTTCCGATCCTGCCGCGCCGCATCGTACCGCGCTGCGGTCTTGCCGCGCTGCGTCGCGGCCGGCCGGCCAGCCCGGCCTCAGTTCGTGCTGCCGGCGGCCGCCGGGGCGGCGGAAGCGGTGCGGTTGTCGCCCGGCCGCGGATGGATCAGGTCCTCCATCCGCTCGCGCTCCTTGCGGAAGGCCGTCAGCATCTTGCCGCGCAGTTCGCGGCCCTGCGGCAGGCGCACGCGCAGCGGATCGACCGGCGTCGTGTTGATGTGCACCTCGTAGTGAAGGTGAGACCCGGTGGACATGCCGGTCGAGCCGACATAACCGATGACCTGACCCTGCCGCACGCGGGTGCCGGGCTTCATGTTGTCGGCAATGCGCGACATGTGGCCATAGCCGGTGTCGTAGCCGTTGGCGTGGCCAAGCAGCACCCACTTGCCGTAGCCGGATTTCCAGCCGGATTCCTTCACCACGCCGTTGCCCGAGGCCACGATGGGGGTGCCCCGCGGGGCGGCCCAGTCGACGCCTGCATGCATGCGGTAGTAGCCGAGGATCGGATGGCGCCGGCCCCCGAAGCCGGACCGCAGGATGCCGCCGTTCATCGGCTTGCGCATCAGGAACTTCTGCGCGCTGCGCCCGGCACCGTCATAATAATCGGTCTTGCCGTCGTCGGTGGTGCGGAAGCGGTAGAGCTGTTTGTAGGTGCCGCCCACCGAAAGGGCGGCATAGAGCAGGTCGGGCGGGCTGTCGGGATCGGATTTGTCCTCGTCGGCATAGAACAGCTCCAGCCGGTCGCCGTCTCCCACACGGCTGTTGAAGTCGACGTCGAACGAGAACATCCGCACCAGTTCGTTCACGACCGCGTCGGGCAGCTGCTCCTTGCGGGCGGTCTGGTAAAGGCTCTCGTAGAGCGTCAGCGTGCGGCCGCTGCTGTCCTCGTCGCCCGAATCGTCCTCCGGCGCCGCGGAATCCTCAAGGAAGTCGTCCTGCGGCTCGTCGGCGGCGACATAGTTGCCGTCATCGTCGAGCGCCACCGTGCCGAGGTGGGAGGTGGCATCGTAGACGCTGACCCGCGCCGGCTTCATGCGATCCGGGTCGTCGGCGTCGGGCAGCAGACCGATGCGGATCTTGTCGCCGGGGGTGATGGATTTCACGTTCGCTTCGGTGGCGAAGGTGCGGGCGATGGCCTTGATATCCATCGGGCTCGCCTTGACCGAGCGCAGGATCTTGCCGAGGTTGTCGCCGCGCCCGACCGTCACGACCACGTCGCTGGCCCCGCGCGGCTTGCTGGCGGCCGCCTGGTCGGCGTCGGGATCGGCCGTCGCCGCCTCGCTCTTGGCCACTTCGGAGACGTTCTCCGGCACGATTCGCACGCCCGTCTCGCCCAGCGCAAGCCCGCTCGGCGCCTCGCCGGCGCCGACGGCGGCAAAGGCCAGCGCGAAGCGCGCGGACACATCGTCCGATGCCGGGGCGGCGGGCGCCGTGGCGCGGACGGCGAAGTTCTCCGGATTGGTGGCCTTGAACAGGCTGTCCTCACGCACGATCTGCTCGACCGCGTCCGACGACAGCATCAGGTCGGGATCGATCTGCGGGCTCGCCAGCGGAAAGTCGACGGAACTGACCGTCACTTCGCCATCGACCGCTGCGCCGTAAATCGTGTCGGCCGGTCCCCGGTCGGGAAACAGCTTCGTGTCGGCAAAAGCCTTCAGCGGATCGAAAGCCGGGATATCGGACATGTCCGTCTCAGCCGTCGTCACCAGAGGCGCCGACAGACGGACATAAGGTCTGGCGCGGATCAGGTCGCTGTCGCCCTGCCGGCTGATGGTGGAGACCTGAAGCACCTGCTTGGTCGCGGGCGCTGCGGGCTGTTGCTGCACCCGGTCGGCCTTGCCGGTGCGGCTGGCATCGTCGGCCAGCGCCATCACGGCATCGCCCGTCGGGGCCGCAACCGAGGTGGTGCCTTCCATGGCCACCATCAGCGCGCCGCCCATCAGGGCCACGGATGTCACGCCGGTCAGCACGGTGCCCAGCAGCCAGCGCACGCTGACCGCCCGCCGTCCGCTGAGGGATTCGGTCGTGCCGTCTACAAAGAGCGGGGGCTCATGCCCCATGGAGATGCCACGCGATCGGCCGTGCCCGCTGAGCTTCATGCTGCTCGTTGAAACTCCCTGTCACGCGGCCACCCGGCGGCGGCACATCGAGTGCTTCGGACTGGTTCGTCCGAAAACCGGCCGTCCCTACATATCAGAGCAGCCGGATGCGCCAAACCTGAAAACCGGCGGTCCGCGCCGCCTGTGGCGCACCCGCGGCCGTCCGTGCCCGGCCAATATCTCTTCTGATACCGGCTATGGGTCGCCTCAGACCATGTCGACAATGGGGCGGCGACACCGACGGAGCGGACGTTTTGCGCCGCGCGCGGGCGGTTCGCCGCCCGGGAAGGCCACCGCACGCCGCTCCCGCCAGCCGATTCCGCCCGGTCGCCGGCGTGTAACAGCGCGATGACCGGGGCCATTGCTTCTGTGGATCGCGGATAACCATTTGAATAAAATTGCATTTTCGGATCGATCCACACCCCGGCGCCGAAAAAGTCCGTTTTGGCAGTTGACGTTGTGAGGGGTGGCCCTTATAAGCCGGGTCACTGACGGGGCGGC
>NZ_DAISHT010000274.1:0-3782 GCF_036822375.1 Pseudoxanthobacter sp.
CTCGCTTGCGCTTTGGCGGGCGCATCCGCGCCGGCCGGTGCTTCAGAGCCGCCGGTCGTGGCGGCATGGTTGCTGGGATCGCCGCTGGCGATCTGGTCTTCATTGTCTGTCGGGGTCATGGTGCGGCGTGATAGCAGAGCGGACGATTTCGAGAAACGACAATCTCGCCGGGCGGGCATGATTCTGGCGCACGGCAGGGCTTTTTGCAGGCAGGGGTCAGGGCCGGTGACGGGTTGCGATGCGTCCGCAGGTGAAGGGGAGGCCGGGGGCCGGCGGGGGCCGGCGCGCAGCGGGTTCATGGAGCGTGCACTTGAAGCCGCGCGCGCCGCGGCGGCGCTCGGCGAAGTGCCGGTCGGCGCCGTGGTGGTGCGCGGCGGGCAGGTGCTGGCAACGGCCGCCAACCGGACGCTGACCGACCGCGACCCGACGGCCCACGCGGAAATTCTCGCGCTCAGGGCCGCGGCCCGCAGGATCGGTTCGGAACGGCTGACCGGCTGCGATCTCTACGTCACGCTGGAACCGTGCCCGATGTGCGCTGCCGCCATCTCCTTTGCCCGCATTCGCCGGCTTTATTATGGCGCCGGCGATGAAAAAGGCGGCGCGGTGGAACACGGCGTGCGGCTTTATGCATCGCCAACCTGCCACCATGCGCCGGAGGTGGTGGCCGGCCTTGCCGAGCGCGACAGCGCGGCGCTGCTGCGCACCTTCTTCCGCAGCCGGCGCTGACGGTGCGGCACGGGTAATCCGGCGCGGAACGTCCGGTCTTCGGCCGGTCAGTCGTCGCGGCGGGTCCGTTCGCGGGCTTCCAGCGCGGCCTCCAGCGCGCGCCTGACCGCCTCGGTCACCGGGCGGGCGGCGGCCAGCACCTCGCCGGCCTTGAGAAAGTCGAGCACGCGGAAGCGGTTGATGTCCGGGCGCACCACCAGATCCGGGGCCCGGCGGTGTTTCAGCTTTTCGGTGATCAGGGCCTGCATCATGATCTGGCTGGCGCCGAACAGGGCCTCGGTCGGGCCGGGCTGGCGGCGCTCGGCATCGGGCTGCGGCCCGCCGACCACATCGACGGCCACCACGAAATCGACGGCGCGCGGCAGTGCATCGAAGGGCAGCGGATTGGAGAAGCCGCCGTCCATCAGCACCCGGCCCTCGTGACTGACGGTGCGGAACACTGCCGGCAGTGCAATGGAGGCGGCCAGCGCCGGCTTCAGCGGACCGGCAGAAAAGCGCACCTCGTTCCAGCCGTAGAAATCGGTGCCGATGGCGGTGAAGCGCACCGGCAGGTCTTCGATGGCCTCCGGCAGGGTGCCGGGCAGCACGAGGTCGATGACCCGCCCGGCATCGAGCGAGACCATGGCATTGGCGCCGAACAGGTCCGACAGGCGCTGCGGGCGCAACTGCCACAGCGAGGCGATCAGCGCGCGGCTGTCGGCAAAGCGGGCGCGGGCGAGTTCGGCAATGTCGCTGCCGGTCAGCCCGCCGGCCCAGCCCGCCCCCACCAGCGCACCGATCGAGGCGCCGGCAATGGCCGCCGGCTTCAGGCCCATTTCGTCGAAGGCGGAAATGACGGCGGCATGGGCAAGCCCGCGCGCGCCGCCGCCCGACAGCGCCACGCCGATGCGCAGGCCTTCCCCGCCGGCATCCGCGGCGCCGGCGGCCGGGGCGGGGCGGGACGGAGCGGCGCCCGGCAGATCGGCATCGGGCAGATCGGCGGCAGGCAAATCGGCAGCAGGCAGATCGGCAGCAGGCATGGCGGTTCCGGTGGCAGGGGGCGTGATTCGCAACCATGGCATCCGGCTGCGGCGCGGGCGTGACGGCGGCCGCCGTCAGCGCAGGGCGAGCAGCACGACGCCGGCGGCGATCAGCGCCACGCCGGCCCAGTTCACGGCCGAAAGGCGCTCGCCCAGAAACAGCACGCCGAACACCGCCACCAGCACCACGCTGAGCTTGTCGAGCGGTGCGACACGGGCGGCATCGCCGAGTTTGAGCGCGCGGAAATAGCACAGCCACGACGCCCCGGTCGCCAGCCCCGAGAGTACGAGGAACACCACGCTGCGGCCGGACAGGCTGCCGGGGCTCTGCCACTGGTGCGTTGCGGTGACCAGCACCGCCAGCAGCGCCACCACCACGAGGGTGCGCAGCAGGGTGGCGAAATCGGGGTTGATGCCTCCGACCCCCACTTTGGCGAAAATCGCCGTCAGCGCCGCGAAGCCGGCGGAAAGCAGCGCCCAGAGCTGCCAGGAAAGAACGACAGAACGCATCGCACGCGGCTCCGTGTAGCGCCCGGGGCGGGCGGGGCAGGGGCGGGGCAGGGGCGCGACAGCGCCGGGCCGGACGGGACAAGGGCACGGCACGTCCGGAATCATCCCATTCTGCCGCGCTTTCGGGCAGCCGGCGAGGGCTTTTGCGTTATCGCCTCTTCGCTGTGCAGCGCCCTCTTTGCAAGCGGCCGTTTTGATGTAGGCTCATCTTTTCGTGCCGCACATCCGGTGCGTCGCGGGCGTCTTCCGGGCTGCCGCCCCCCGAAGGCGGGCACCGATCCGAAAGCAGATCATGAGCCAGAATCGCCAGACCCACATCCGTCTCACGTCCCATCCCGGTGCAGGGGCGCCGATCCGTCATCCGATCCGGTGGGGTGCGGGCGATCCGCGCAGCCGCGGGCCGGTGATCGGTACGGTGAGCCGGCCGGGCGATCGCAACGTGATCGGCACCCATGGCGGGGCCTATGCGCTCTATCGCGCCCTTGCCGTTTCTTCCGGCGCGCTCAACCCCATCCAGCGCCCGGACCTGACCAACACCGCCCCGGTGGTGCAGCTCGGCCCCCATCCGCAGTGGTCCGAGCCGGGCCGCATCGTGTCGCTCGACCCCTACGGCCATATGGCCCAGACGGCTTATGCCGACCTCATTGCCGAAGGGCTGGACATCCGCCCCTCCATCGCCATCACCCGGGCGCGGCTGACGCTGCCGGAACTGACCGATGCGATGAAGCTCGGCCGCCTCCGGGCCGACGGCACGATCATGCTGGAAAGCGGCGAGATCGCCGTCACCAAGGCAGCCGTCGATCCGGTGTGGTATCTGCCCGGCATCGCCGAGCGCTTCGGCGTGGCCGAGGATGCCCTGCGCCGCACCCTGTTCGAGCAGACCGGGGGCATGTATCCGGAACTCGTCACACGGCCGGATCTCGACGTGTTCCTGCCGCCCATCGGCGGCATCACGCTCTATATCTTCGGCGACCCGGCCGCCCTGTGGGACGGCCGCCGGCTGACCTGCCGGGTGCATGACGAGTGCAACGGCTCCGACGTGTTCGGCTCCGATATCTGTACCTGCCGGCCTTATCTCATCCACGGCATCGAGGAGTGCGTGCGCGGCGCGCAGGCCGGCGGCGGCGGGCTCATCGTCTATAACCGCAAGGAAGGCCGGGCACTGGGCGAGGTGACGAAGTTCCTCGTCTACAACGCCCGCAAGCGGCAGGCGGGCGGCGATCAGGCGGCCACCTATTTCGAGCGCACCGAGTGCGTGGCCGGCGTGCAGGATGCCCGCTTCCAGCAGCTCATGCCCGATGTGCTGCACTGGCTCGGCATCCGCCGCATCGACCGCTTCGTGTCGATGTCGAACATGAAATATGACGCGCTGGTGGGGTCCGGCATCGAGATCGGCGAGCGCATTCCCATTCCGCCGGAGCTGGTGCCGGCCGATGCCGCGGTGGAGCTGGAGGCCAAGAAGGCGGCCGGCTATTATGCGCCGGAGGGCGCGGCCGATACCTCCACGGTGATCGGCCGCGGGCTCGA
>NZ_DAISHT010000275.1:0-3769 GCF_036822375.1 Pseudoxanthobacter sp.
AGAAGCGCGAGCCGAGCACCACCCACACCGGCGAAAGCGTGGCCAGCAGCGTGGCATTGGCGATGGTGGTGTTGAGAATGGCGAGGTGCCAGAACACCAGATCGCCGGCAAACAGCAGGCCGGCGAGAATGAGGCCCGGCGGGAACGCGGCGCTGAGCGGCCGCGACCGGCCGCGCGTTTCCAGACGCGCCCAGAGCCACAGGAACGGCAGCGCCAGAACCACGCGCCAGAACGCGGACACGAACGGCCCGACCTCTGCAAGACGCACGAAGACGGGGGCGACACCCATGGCGATGGCCCCGCCGGTGAGGGCGACGACGGCGGTGGCAAAGCGGTTGCCGGCGCTGCTGGCGGGGGCATCGAGGGTGGTCATGCGGCGTTTCCGTGGGCAGCCGGGCCGGGCGCGCGGCGGGCCCGCTGGTTTGTGCGCAGAATGCGGACCAGTCCTACGCCGGCCGGTGCGCGAATGCCATTGCGATGCCGCCCGGTTCGCGGCTTTATTTGGGCCGGGCGCGGCCGGCTGCGCCCGTTTTGCCGTGCGGAGACCGACGATGCCTGCCGATGCCGAACCCGCCCCGCCTGTCGTGGCCGGGTCCTCTGCCTCCTTTGCCGTTACGGAAGGCGATGATGCGACCGGGGTGCTGATTCTCTGCGATCACGCCACCAACATCGTGCCCGCGCCTTATGGCGATCTCGGCCTGCCGCCCGGCGAACTCGAACGCCACATCGGCTACGACATCGGCGCGCTGGCGGTGACGCAGGCGCTGGCCGCGCGGCTCGGCGCGCCGGCGGTCACCTCGCGCTTTTCCCGCCTGCTCATCGACCCCAACCGCGGCGAGGACGATCCGACGCTGATCATGCGGCTTTCCGACGGCGCCGTGGTGCCGGGCAACCGCACGGTCGATGCGGCCGAGCGCGAGCGCCGGCTGAACCGCTTCTACCGGCCCTATCACGCGGCCATCGCCGCCCGCCTTGCGGCGATGCGGCAGAAGGGCATCGTGCCGCTGATTATTTCCATGCACAGCTACACGCCGGTCTGGCGCGGCGTTGCGCGCCGCTGGCACGCCGGCATTCTGTGGGACCGCGATCCGCGCGCCGCGGTGCCGATGATCGCGGGTCTGCGGGCTGACCCGGCCCTCGTGGTCGGCGACAACGAGCCCTATGACGGCGCCCTGCACGGCGATACGCTCTACCGGCACGCCACCAGCGCCGGCCTGCCCCATGTGCTGGTGGAGGTGCGGCAGGATCTGATTGCCGGCGGGCCGGGCGCGGAAGCATGGGCGACGCGCCTCGCCCCCATCGTCACCGCCATCCGCGGGCTGCCGGAGGTGGGCGAGATCGCCCGCTTCGGCTCGCGCAGCGATCGCCCGCACCGCGCCTGACCGGGGATCGCGGCCGGGTGAGGGGTGATTTGCCGGGGCAGGGCGGTTATGCTTGCTCTCCGCACCCCTGCTGCCGTGGAGACATTGCCGATGGCCGAGCCCGCCCCCGTTTCGTCCGATCCGGCCGGTCCGCTTGCCGACGGCCCCGCCGCTGCGCTGGATGAGGGCCTGCGCACCGCGCTGGAGGCGGCCGCTTTCCGCCGCCTCGTGGCGCATCTGCGCGCGCACCCGGAGGTGCAGAACATCGACCTGATGAATCTGGCCGGCTTCTGCCGCAACTGCCTGTCCAACTGGTATCAGGAGGCGGCAGCCGGCCACGGCGTGGATCTCGACAAGGCGGGCGCCCGCGAGATCGTTTATGGCATGCCTTACGATGCGTGGAAGGCGCGCTTCCAGCGCGAGGCGGACGCCGGACAGGCGGCGGCCTTTGCTGCGCGGATGGCGGAAAAGAACGCCGCCGGCTGATTTCCCGCCGGCCCGGGCGGGCCGCCGCGCCGCCTTCACCCCATCTTAAGGGTCGGCCCCAATCGTCGCGCAGAGCCCGCGCCCGGTGACGGGGGGCGGGGTCCTGATCGGAACTGGAACAGACATGACGACCGATATTGCCGAAACCGGCGTTGCCGCCGAGGAACTGAAGCAGTTCATCGAGCGCATCGAGCGGCTTGAGGAAGAGAAGAAGAGCATCTCCGATGACCTGAAGGAGGTCTATGCCGAACTCAAGGGCCGCGGCTTCGATGCCAAGGCCGTGCGCAAGATCGTTTCGATCCGCCGGCAGGATGCCTCCGAGCGGCAGGAGCAGGAAGCGATTCTGCAGCTCTACATGGAAGCCCTCGGCATGGCCTGAGGGGCTGCGGCGCTGACGATCGCGTGATGGGTCACTTTTGACACGCTTGCCGGGAAACTTGTCCACCAAACGGTAACGTCGTTCGTGGAAGCCTTGTCGCGCAACCCGTCGCAGGCAGCCTTGTGTTAACCGGAAGCGGAACGGGCGAATCGCGGCGGGGCCGGACGCGCAGAGGGCGTGGCGAGGCCGGAAAGGGCGTGTGGCGAGTTGGAGCGGGCCAGAGAGCACGGGCCGGACCCTGAGATGACGGACGCGGCGGCGCCCGCCACGGCGGTCGTGCTGTCGTGCCCTTCCGTGCGCCCGTCCGCGGCATGCGCGGCGGCGGTCGCACCCGGAGCCGCGCCCGCCCCGGTCCCTGTCTTCGCCCCTGCATCCCGGCTTGCCCCCATATCCCGACGGGTTCCGGTGCCGGGATTCGCGCGCGCGTCTGCCGTCGCACTGGCGCTGGGACTGGCGTTTGCGCCCGGGCTGTCGCCGGCCCGCGCCGCCGATCCCGCAGCCCCGGACGGCAGCCAGAGCACGGCTTCCGGCAAGGGGGATCGCGGCGAGGTGGCCGGCGAAGGCCATGTCAGCCGCACCGTAACGCTGACGCTCGACATCGCCGGCCATGACGAGGCGCTGGAAAGCGCGGTGCGCAGCGCCTCCAGTCTGGCCCGCCTTTCCGAAGACGGCACCAGTTCGCCCGACGCCATCCTGCGCGCCACGCTTTCGGAGCGCCGCCGCCTCACCGGCATCATGTTCCAGCAGGCGCGCTACGCGGCCATCGTCGAGGTGACGGTGGCCGGCGTTTCCTCCGAGGATGCGGCGGTGCGCGACGCCATCGAGGCCGCCTTCCGCCGCGGCAACGTGCCGGCCACCATCCGCATCCGGCCCGGGCCGGTGTTCCATGTCGGCCGGGTTGCGGTGGTGCTGGCCGATGGCCGCCCCGCCACGGTGGTCGGGCCGGCGGAAACCGGGCTCGTCGCCGGCGCGGTCGCCGGGCAGGCCTCGATCGTGGATGCCGAAGGCCGGCTGCTGCAGGTGATGCGCAAGGCGGGCTATCCGCTGGCCGGCGTGACCGGCCGCAATGTCATCGCCGACCACGCCACCAGCCTCATCGATGTTACCTACACGGTCGATCCCGGCCGGCAGGCCAGCTTCGGCGCGGTGGAGGTGCGCGGCACAGAGAAGATGCGCCCGGACCTGATCCGCCAGTGGGCGCCGTTCCGGGCCGGCGAGCGCTACAATCCCGCCGCGCTGGAGGAATATGCCCGCTACCTGCGCAGCCTCGGCGTGTTCAACTCGGTGCGCGTGGTCACCGGCGACGCGGTGGCGGCCGACGGCACCATTCCGGTCATCGTCGATGTGTCGGAGCGCAAGCGCCGCTATATCGGTGCCTCCGCCTCGTTCGCCACCACCGACGGTGCCGTGCTGACGGCCTACTGGGGCCATCGCAATCTGTTCGGCGGCGGCGAGCGCATCCGCATCGAGGCCACCACCTCGCGCCTCGGCGTCAACGCCATCAACGATCTGGAATACAGCCTCGGCTACACCTTCGTGAAAC
>NZ_DAISHT010000276.1:0-1527 GCF_036822375.1 Pseudoxanthobacter sp.
GGCCGTTCCGCGACCGTGGCGAGGGCGGCGAGCGCCGCTTCGACAAGCCGCGTGGCGACCGGCCGTTCGGCGATAAGCCCCGTGGCGACCGGCCGCAGGGCGATGGCCCGCGTCGCGGCCCCCGTCCGCCGCGCGGCTGACGGGGCCTGAGGCGCCATGCGCATCGTCGCCGGACGCTTCAAGGGTGCGGCCCTTGCAACCCCGAGCGGCCGGGATATCCGCCCGACCGCCGACCGCCTGCGCGAGAGCCTGTTCAATATCCTGATCCACGGTTACGGCGATCCGGTCGATGACGCACGCGTCATCGATCTCTTCGCCGGCACCGGGGCTCTGGGGCTGGAAGCGCTGTCGCGCGGCGCCCGCCATGTGCTGTTCGTGGAAGAGGCGGCGGAAGCCCGCGCCCTCATCCGCCGCAACGTGGAAGCGCTGAAGCTGACCGGCGAAACGCGGCTCTATCGCCGCGACGCCACCCGGCTGGGGCCGGCCGGCACCCACCAGCCGTTCGACCTCGCCTTTCTCGACCCGCCCTACAACAGGGGTCTGGGCGAGGCGGCGCTCGCCAGCCTGCTGGCCGGCGGCTGGCTGAAGCCCGGCGCGCTCGTCGTGCTGGAGGAAGCCGCCGAAGCCGCCGTCGCCCTGCCGGAGGGCTACGACCTGATCGAGACGCGCGAGACGGGCATCTCCAGGCTCTGGTTCCTGCGCGTCGCCTGACGGCCTCTCCGGCCGTTCTGCGGCGGCCGGCGCGGCACAGCCGCGCCGGAACCGGCCGCACCTCAGCGCCGTCCGAACAGCCGCTCGATATCGGCCAGCGTCAGACCGATGAAGGTCGGCCGGCCATGGTTGCAGGTGCCGGAATTCGGCGTGGCCTCCATCTCGCGCAGCAGGGCATCCATTTCCTCCACCCGCATGCGCCGGCCGGCACGCACCGAGCCGTGACAGGCCATGGTGGCGGCGATGCGGTTGAGACGCTCCTCAAGGCCGCTGGCCCTGTCCCATTCCGCGATCTCGTCGGCAAGGTCGCGCACCAGCGCCGCCGCGCCTCCCTTCGCAATCAGCGCCGGCACCTCGCGCACCGCCACCGCGCCGGGGCCGAAGGCCTCCAGCACCAGCCCGAAGCTCTCCAGTTCATCCGCCCGCGCCGCCAGCCGTTCCACGTCCTCGGCCGGCAGATCGACGATGTCCGGCACCAGCAGGATCTGCCGCTCCACGCCATGGGCCGCGCGCTGGGCCTTCAGCCGCTCATAGACAAGGCGCTCGTGGGCCGCATGCTGGTCGACGATGACGATGCCGTCGCTGGTCTGGGCGATGATGTAGGTGCCGTGCACCTGCGCACGCGGCGCGCCGAGCGGAAAAGCCTCGCGGCCCTCCGGCAGCCCGGCGGCATCGGCGCGCGCATCGGCGGAAGGCCGCAGCACCGCGCCGAACCCGGCCGCCGCGAAATCGGCCTGCTCCGCCCCGGCCGCCGAAACCCGGCCGAACGACCCCGCCGCCTCGGCCGCGGCCCGGCCGGCCGGCGCGATATCGGCG
>NZ_DAISHT010000276.1:1627-3751 GCF_036822375.1 Pseudoxanthobacter sp.
CCGGCATCGGGGCCGGTTTCCCGGAACTCCCCGGTCAGCGGATCGAACTCCGCCCCGCCCCCGCCCTCAGGCGTGCCGCCCTGTGGCAGCGGGCGGAACATCGAGGCCCGCCAGTCGCCCGGCGCCGGCCGGCCGCTGCCGGCGGCACCGAACCCGAAGCGCGGCGCCGCCCCGCCCGCTGCCGCCCCGCCCGCCGGAGACGGCGCGCCTCCGGGGCGGAAGGCATTGACCGCCGCGCTGGTGCCGGCCGTGTTGGCCCGGCTCGGCGAGGCACCGATGGTCTCGCGGATGGCGCCGACGATGAGGCCGCGCACGAGGCCGGGATCGCGAAAGCGCACGTCGGCCTTGGTGGGATGAACGTTGACATCCACCTCATGCGGATCGAGCGTGATGAACAGCACCACGGCGGGGTGGCGGTCGCGCATCATCACATCGGCATAGGCGCCGCGGATGGCGCTCATCAGCAGCTTGTCGCGCACCGGGCGGCCGTTGACGAACAGATATTGCTGCGTCGCCGCCGCGCGGGTGTAGCTCGGCAGGCCGGCGAAGCCTTCCAGCCGCACGCCCTCGCGCGCGCCGTCGACGATCAGCGCATTCTCGATGAACTCCGCCCCCAGCACATCGGCAACCCGCCGCGCCCGCGCATCGACGCCGCTGCGCGCCGGCCATTCGGTGGCGGTGCGGTCGGAGCCGGTCAGCGTGAAGCCGATCTGCGGCGAGGCCAGCGCCAGCCGGCGCACCACCTCGGTGATGGCGGCCGCCTCCGCCCGGTCGGTCTTGAGGAATTTCAGCCGCGCGGGCGTGGAGAAGAACAGATCGCTCACCTCCACCCGCGTGCCGGGGTTGAGGGAGGCCGGCTTCGGGCCGTCCTTCGCGCCGCCGTGGACGGTGAGTTCCAGCCCGTGGGGCGCCCCGCGGGTGCGGGTGGCGATGGCGAGCCGCGCCACCGAGCCGATGGAAGGCAGCGCCTCGCCGCGGAAGCCCAGGGTGTCGATCTGCATCAGGTCGTCGCCGGCGAGCTTGGAGGTGCAGTGCCGCTCGACAGCCAGCTTCAGATCGTCTTCCTCCATGCCGCGGCCGTCGTCGGTCACGCGCATCAGCGTCTTGCCGCCGGCGGCGGTGACGATCTCCACCCGGCCCGCGCCGGCGTCGATGGCGTTCTCCACCAGTTCCTTGATAACGCTCGCCGGGCGCTCGATCACCTCGCCGGCGGCGATGCGGTTGATGAGCCCGTCGTCGAGCTGCCGGATCACCGCCATGGTCGCTCTGCCCGTTCCCCTGAATCCGCAATCCGCGCCGCTGCAGGCCGCTCCGCCCGTCATGAGGCCGGCGGTATTGCGGGGCGACAATAGCCTCCCGCGGCGGCGGAGGATATCGTTCTCGTCCCGATTCGCCGCTGTCCTCCCCGCCGGCGGCGGAATCGCCGTCCCGGCCCGGCCTGCCCGGCTTCGGCCAGCGTCCGGCTTGCGACACAGAAGTCTTCTTGACCCGGGCGTTCCGCCCGTCTAGGCCAACCGACATGAGCGCACCCCTCATTCCGATCGTCCCCGGCCTTGCCGCGATGGACCCCCGCTATACCACGCTGTTCTGCGACGTCTGGGGCGTCGTCCACAACGGCGTGGCATCGTTTCCCGATGCCGTGGCGGCGCTGGCGCGCTTCCGGCAGGAACGCGGGCGGGTGGTGCTGGTCACCAACTCGCCGCGCCTGCGCGATGCCGTCATCGTGCAGCTCGGCGAACTGGGTGTCGACCGCGATGCCTACGACGATGTCGTCACCTCCGGCGACGTGACGCGCGCGCTGCTGCTGACGCTGGGCTTTACCCGGGTGTTCCACATCGGCCCGCCGCGCGACCTTGCCCTCTACGACGGCACCGGGCTTGAGCCCGTGGACGCGCCGGATGCCGAGGTGGTGGTTTCCACCGGCCTCTTCAACGACGAGGTAGAGACGCCGGAAGACTATCACGAACTGCTCAAGGGGCTGGCCGGGCGCAGCCTGCCGTTCGTTTCCGCCAATCCCGACCTGATGGTGGAGCGCGGCACCAAAATGGTGTGGTGCTCCGGCGCGCTCGCCCGCCTCTACCAGACGTTCGGCGGCGAGGTGGTGCAGGCCGGCAAGCCCTATCC
>NZ_DAISHT010000277.1:0-3739 GCF_036822375.1 Pseudoxanthobacter sp.
GAGAAGTCGATCTTCTTCTCTTCCTCGTTCCACTCGAACATCGGGAAATCGACGATCCAGCAGAACGCGAACTGGTCCTCGTCGACGAGGCCAAGCTCGCGGCCGGCGCGGGTGCGGGCCTGTCCGGCGAAGGAGACGAACTTGTCCGGGCGGCCGCACACGAAGAACACGGCATCGCCGGCCTTGAGGCCGAGCTGCTCGCGGATGGCTTCGGTGCGCTCCGGGCCGATGTTCTTGGCCACCGGGCCGGCGCCGCCATCCTCGCCCTCGCGCCAGAAGATGTAGCCGAGGCCCGGCTGCCCCTCGCCCTGCGCCCACGCATTCATGCGGTCGCAGAAGGCGCGGCTGCCGCCGCCCGGCGCCGGGATCGCCCACACCTCGACCTTGGCGTCGGAGGCGATCATGTTGGCGAACACCTTGAAGCCCGAACCGGCGAAATGCGCGGTCACTTCCTGCATCTCGATCGGGTTGCGCAGATCCGGCTTGTCGTTGCCGTATTTGCGCATCGACACGGCATAGGGAATGCGCGGGAACTTCTGCGTCACCCGGCGGCCGTTGCCGAATTCCTCGAACAGGCCGCGCAGCATCGGTTCCACCGCCTGGAACACGTCTTCCTGCGTGACGAAGCTCATCTCGATATCGAGCTGATAGAACTCGCCCGGCGAGCGGTCGGCGCGGGCATCCTCGTCGCGGAAGCAGGGGGCGATCTGGAAATAGCGGTCGAAGCCGGCAATCATCAGCAGCTGCTTGAACTGCTGGGGTGCCTGCGGCAGCGCGTAGAACTTGCCGGGATGCTGGCGGGCGGGCACGAGGAAGTCGCGCGCGCCTTCCGGGCTGGAGGCGGTGAGAATCGGGGTCTGGTACTCGGTGAACCCCATCTCCACCATGCGGCGGCGCATGGACGAGATGACCTGCGAGCGGCGGATGATGTTGCGGTGCAGGCTGTCGCGGCGCAGGTCGAGGAAGCGATACTTGAGGCGCACGTCTTCCGGATAGTCCGGCTCGCCGAACACCGGCAGCGGCAGTTCCCGGGCCGCCGACAGCACTTCCGCGTCGCGCACGAACACCTCGATGCGGCCGGTGGGCAGCTTGTCGTTGATGGTCTCGGCGGTGCGGGCCTTCACCTCGCCGTCGATGCGGATCACCCACTCGGCGCGCACGGTCTCGATCAGGCTGAAGGCGGCCGAATCCGGATCGCACACCACCTGCGTCAGGCCGTAGTGGTCGCGCAGGTCGATGAACAGCAGACCGCCATGGTCGCGCACGCGATGCACCCACCCCGACAGGCGCACGGCCTTGCCGACATCGCCCTCTGTCAGCTCTCCACAGGTGTGGCTACGATAAAGGTGCATGAAACTTCCTCGACGGATCGCGCCGGGCGGCCGGCGGCTCCCGAAACAGGGTACGGGGCCGGAAGGGCCGGAGCAGGCGCCGGAGTCCTCTTAAGATCTGTGCGGCATGGGGTGATGCGCCCGCGCGCCGCAACGGGCGCCGGAGCGGGCGCGAAACCCGCCAAACCGGCCGGAAAAGCGCATGCAGCCGTGGCTTTGTCAAGGCAAAGCCGGGCCGGGCGGCCGGTTCTTGTGGCCCGCGCGCGGCACCGCGGCCGGCAACCGCAGGGCTGCTTCCCATTCCCGGACTGGAAAGCCGCCCGCCGATCGTGTATGAAGCCGCGACTTTTCATGGATTCCTGTGTCCTCAGCCGGTCCGGCATGCCGTCCGGCGGAGGGCGCAGGCATTGAGACAAGAAGCGGCAAGCTCCTGATGACAACCGTCCTCATCGTCGTTCACCTGATGATCGTGATCGCGCTCGTCGCTGTCGTCCTCGTGCAGCGCTCCGAAGGCGGCGCTCTCGGCATCGGCGGTGGCGGCGGCGGTTTCTTCACCAGCCGCGGCACCGCCAACCTGCTGACGCGCACCACTGCGGTGCTTGCCGCCCTGTTCTTCGCCACGTCGCTTGCGCTGACGCTGCTCGGCCATTATCAGGCCCGCCCGACCTCGCTGCTGCAGAATCTGGGCGGCGGCGCCGGTCAGGCGATCCCGAACAGCTCGCAGGGCGACGGCAAGGGCATTCTCGGCACGCTGCAGGGTCTGGCGCCCGCCGGCCAGACCCCGGCGGCCCCGGCCGGCACCGCGCCCGCCCCGGCGCCGCAGCCGACCGGTCCGCAGGTGCCGAACTCGCAGTAAAGAAGCGGCTGCGGTGGCCGGTTCGCAAACCGCTCCGGCCATCGTCCCCGCGTGGTTTTCGGTTCTTCACGGCCTGCCCTGCCGCGGCCTTCTGCGGCGGGCAGGCCGGTTATGTTCTGGCCCGGTCAACAACTCTGTCCGCGGCCGGCTGCGCAGCGCCGTGGCGCCCGGCCGGCCTTCCTTCGGTCCATCCGGGGCCGAACCCGTGAAACAGGAAAATTGAGGTGAGCCCCATGGCGCGGTACGTCTTCATCACCGGCGGCGTGGTCTCTTCGCTCGGCAAGGGTCTGGCCTCCGCCGCCCTTGGCGCGCTGTTGCAGGCCCGCGGTTTCTCGGTGCGCCTGCGCAAGCTCGACCCCTATCTCAACGTCGATCCGGGCACGATGTCGCCCTACCAGCACGGCGAGGTGTTCGTCACCGACGACGGCGCGGAAACCGACCTCGACCTTGGCCATTACGAGCGCTTCACCGGCCGTCCGGCGACGCGCATGGATAACATCACCACCGGCCGCATCTATCAGGACATCATCACCAAGGAGCGCCGCGGCGACTATCTCGGCGGCACCGTGCAGGTGATTCCCCACGTCACCGACGCCATCAAGGCGTTCGTGCTGGCCGGCAACGACGATGTCGATTTCGTACTGGTGGAGATCGGCGGCACCGTCGGCGACATCGAGGGCCTGCCGTTCTTCGAGGCCATCCGCCAGCTCGGCAACGAGCTGCCGCGCGGTCACGCGGTGTTTATCCACCTGACGCTGATGCCCTACATCCCCAGCGCCGGCGAGATGAAGACCAAGCCGACCCAGCATTCCGTCAAGGAACTGCGCTCCATCGGCATCCAGCCCGACATTCTGATGGTGCGCTGCGACCGACCGATTCCGGAATCGGAGCGCCGCAAGCTGTCGCTGTTCTGCAACGTGCGGCAGGAAGCCGTCATCGCCGCGCAGGATGTCGCCTCCATCTACGACGTGCCGATCGCCTATCACCGCGAGGGGCTGGACGATCAGGTGCTGACCGCCTTCGGCCTGACCGCGCCGGAGCCGAAGCTTGAGCGCTGGCTGACGATCGCCGAGCGTATCCGCAACCCGGAAGGCAAGGTGACGATTGCCGTCGTCGGCAAGTACACCGAGCTGAAGGACGCCTACAAGTCGCTGATCGAGGCCCTCGTTCACGGCGGCATCGCCAACAACGTGCGCGTCAACATCGAGTGGATCGAATCGGAGGTCTTCGAGAAGGAAGACCCCGCGCCCTATCTGGAGCGCGTCAACGGCATCCTCGTGCCCGGCGGCTTCGGCGAGCGCGGCTCGGAAGGCAAGATCGCGGCGGCCTCGTTTGCCCGCAAGCACAAGGTGCCCTATTTCGGCATCTGCTTCGGCATGCAGATGGCGGTGATCGAGGCGGTGCGCAATCTCGTCGGCATCCCGCAGGCAAGCTCCACCGAATTCGGCACGACGCCGGAACCGGTCGTGGGCCTGATGACCGAGTGGCTGAAGGGCAACGAACTGGAACGCCGCGCCGCCAACGGCGATCTCGGCGGCACCATGCGCCTCGG
>NZ_DAISHT010000278.1:0-3716 GCF_036822375.1 Pseudoxanthobacter sp.
AGGCCGAGATGTGCTTGCCCTTGTGCAGGTTCTCGCTGTTGACCAGCGTCAGGAATTCCGGGTTCGCCAGATAGTAGCTCCAGGTGAATTCCACCAGCCGGATAAGGGCGGCCTGCGGGTCCAGCGCATCGAGGGAGAGCTTCTTTTCCGCGCTGCGGATATCGGCATAGGCTTCCTCCAGCACGATGCGGAAGAGGTCCTCCTTGTTGCCGAAATAGTGATAGATCATACCTTTGTTGGCGCGCGCCTTCGCGGCGATGGTGTCGATGCGCGCGCCGGCCAGCCCGCGGCGGGCGAACTCGTCCTTGGCCGCCTTCAGGATGCGTTTGCGGGTGGCGTCGGGGTTGCGGGTGCGGGTTTCCGAACCCGGCTCGGCCGGCTTGCGGCCACGGGCGGCGGCGCGGCGGCCGGCGGCCGGCGGCGCGGCGTCGTCGATCTCGTCGGTCATATCGGCCGTCATCGTGCCTCTCCTGTCTGTCGGCATGCCGTGCTCTGCCGGCGTGCAGTGTCCGCTCACCAGCCCGGCGGCTGGCCGCGATTACACTTGTCGTCCAAGCTCTTAAAGCCTGTCATGGCCCCGTCGCCGGCACAAGACTTTTAACGAACCAGTTAATTCATTTCCGCGGTTTCCCGCAAGCCGGGCAAATGGCCGCGCAGCGGTCAGCGCTTCGGTCTGCCGTTGCCGGCGGCACCTTCCGCCAGACTGCCGGCAGGCTCTTGCCAAGCCGCCGTCTCTCTGTTTATAACCAACTAGTCAGTTAATAAAGCGGGGATGTACCCCGCCGGTCTGCACCGCCGGCAGCCGCCATCCGGGCCCCGGCGGGGGAGGAAATCCGATGAAGATCGTGGTGCCGGTCAAGCGTGTGGCCGATCCCAACGTGCCGGTGCGCGTGCGCGGCGACGGCCTTGGCGTCGACCTTGGCCATGTGAAGATGGCGCTGAATCCGTTCGATGAAATCGCGCTGGAGGCCGCCCTCCGCCTGCGCGAGGCCGGCCATGCGAGCGAGGTCATCGCCGTCTCGGTCGGTCCGAAGGCGGCGGAAGAGACGTTGCGCACCGCTCTGGCCATGGGGGCGGACCGTGCGGTTCTGGCAGAGGCCGGCGGTCCGGTCGAGCCGCTGGCGGTGGCCCGTGTGCTGAAAGCCCTCATCGAAGCCGAGGGCGCCGCTCTGGCGCTGCTGGGCAAGCAGGCCACCGACGACGACTGCAACCAGACCGGCCAGATGCTCGCCGCCCTGCTCGACTGGCCGCAGGCCACGTTCGCCTCGGAAATCGCCGTTCTCGCCGATGGCGGGCTGGAGGTGACGGGCGAGATCGACGGCGGGCTGGAAGTGGTCCGCCTCACTCTGCCGGCCGTGGTGACCGCGGACCTGCGGCTTGCCACGCCGCGCTATGCCAGCCTGCCGGCGATCATGAAGGCCCGGCGCAGGCCGCTTCAGGTGATCGCGGCCGCCGCCCTCGGCGTCGATCTTGCGCCCCAGCTCGTCACGGTCTCGGTCCGCGCGCCGGCGCCGCGCAAGGCGGGCGTGACGGTGGCGAGCGCGGAAGAACTGGTGTGCCGGCTGAAAGAAGCCGGTCTGGTCGCCTGACGGCGGCAGCGGGAGGATTGCGACATGACCACCCTTGTTGTGGCCGAACAGGACGACGGCCGGCTTTCGCCGGCCACCGCCCGCGCCGTCACCGCCGCCGCCGCGCTGGGGGCGCCGGTGGACGTGCTGGTAGCGGGGGCGGGGATCGGCGCGGCGGCCGCTGCTGCCGCCACCCTCGCCGGCGTGCGCCGGGTGCTGGCCATCGACGACCCGGCCCTTGCCGGCGGGCTGGCGGAGACCGCTGCCGCGCAGGTGCTGGCGCTGGCCGGCGATTACGACGCCTTCGTTGCCGCGGCCACCACCCGCGGCAAGGCGACGATGCCGCGCATCGCAGCCCGGCTCGGGGTTATGCAGGTCTCCGACGTGGTGGCGGTGATCGCCGCCGACACCTTCGAGCGCCCGGTTTATGCCGGCAGCGCGGTTGAAACCGTGCGCACCACCGCGGCAAAGCGGGTGCTGACGGTGCGCGCGGCGGCCTTCGCCGCGGCCGGCCCGGCCGCGGCGGCCCCGGTGGTGGCGGTGGCGCCGGCGCCGGTGCCGGGGCGGCCGGCGCAGCTCGTGCGCCGCAGCGTTGCCGACGGTGAGCGGCCCGATCTGGGCGCCGCGCGCGTCGTCGTCTCCGGCGGGCGGGGGCTGCAGTCGCCGGAGAATTTCCGCGCCCTCGTGCTGCCGCTGGCCGGCTGCCTCGGCGCCGCCGTCGGGGCCAGCCGGGCGGCCGTCGATGCCGGCTTTGCCCCCAACGACTGGCAGGTCGGCCAGACCGGGCGCATCGTCGCCCCGGAACTTTATGTCGCCGCCGGCATTTCCGGCGCCATCCAGCATCTCGCCGGCATGAAGGACAGCAAGGTCATCGTCGCCATCAACAGGGACGCGGAAGCCCCCATCTTTTCCGTTGCCGATTATGGTCTCGTCGCCGATCTGTTCGAAGCATTGCCGGCGGTTACCCGCGCGCTGGAGAAGGGCGCATGACGGCGCCGCTCTCCGGCCCGCCCGCGGCGGCGGAGGCCGTCCTGCTGCGCCGCCTGCTCGACGTGGCGATTGCCGCGGCCGACCCGCGGGCGCTCGTCGCCGCCCATCTCCGCCGTCATCTGCCGGTGCCGCCCGGCCCCGTGCTGGTGGTGGGGGCCGGCAAGGCGGCGGCGGCCATGGCGGCCGGGGTGGAGGATGTGTGGGGCGCGGCGGCACGCGGCCTCGTCATCACCCGCTATGGCCACGGCATGCCGACACGACACATCGCGGTGCGCGAGGCCGGCCATCCGCTGCCCGATGCCGCCGGCGTGGCGGCAACCGCGGATCTGATGGCGGCGGTCGCGGCCGCCCCGCCGGAAACCTTCGTGCTGGTGCTGGTTTCCGGCGGCGGCTCGGCGCTGCTGGTGGCGCCGGTGCCGGGGCTGTCGCTGGCCGGCAAGCAGGCGGTCAACGCCGCCCTGCTGGCCAGCGGGGCGGCCATCGGCGAGGTCAATGCGGTGCGGCGGCTGCTGTCGCGGGTCAAGGGCGGCGGGCTTGCCGCGCTCGTGGCGCCGCGCCCGTCGCTGACGCTGGTGCTCTCCGATGTGCCCGGCGACGATCCGGCGGTGGTCGCCTCCGGCCCGATGGCGGCGGGCGACGATCTGTCCGGCCGCGCCGTTGCCCGGCGGCTGGGCATCGCCCTGCCGGCGGCCGCGGAACAGGCATCGTTGCGCCCGCCGCCGGCGGCACCGGCGCCGGTGGCGCTGATCGGCTCGCCGCAGCGTTCGCTGGTTGCCGTGGCTGAAGCGGCCGCGGGCGCCGGCTGGCATCCGCTCATTCTGTCCGATGCCATCGAGGGCGAGGCGCGCGAGGTGGCGAAGGTCCATGCCGCTATCGCGCTGTCGCTGCGCGCCGGGCAGGGGCTGGCCGCGGGGATGCCGCCGGGCACCCGGTTTGCGCTCATCTCCGGCGGCGAGACCGGGGTGACGGTGCGCAATCCCCACGGCCAGGGTGGCCGCAATGGCGAATTTGCGCTGGCGCTGGCCCTTGCCCTCGGCGGGGCGCCGGGCATCTGCGCGCTGGCAGCCGACAGCGACGGCATCGACGGCCGTGGCCCGGCGGCCGGTGCGCTGGTGGGGCCGCAGACGCTCGCCCGCGCCCGCGCGCTCGGTCTCGATG
>NZ_DAISHT010000279.1:0-3699 GCF_036822375.1 Pseudoxanthobacter sp.
GCCGCGACCGGCTTCCGTGACGAGATCGACCGCGTCTTGCAGAACGCCGGCCCGGCCGGCGGTGCGCCGCCGCTGCCGCCCCCGGTGCCGGTCGCGCCGCGGCCCGGCGATCCGGCGCCCGCGCCGTGAGCGGGGAAATCGCGGGGCCCGGTCTTCACCGCGTGCGGCCGGACCCGGCTCAGGACGGCCGGCAATCCGCGACGGCGCTGCGTGTGCAGCGGGGCGTCGGCCGGCTGTTGCTGGCGCACGGCTTCTGCTGCGCCAGCGAGGTGAGCCTCGCCACCGGCCGCCGCACCGATCTGATGGCGCTCGGCCCGCGCGGCGAAATCTGGATTGTGGAAATCAAGTCCTCGGTCGCCGACTTCCGTGCCGATAGCAAGTGGCCGGACTATCGCGCCGCCTGCGACCGGCTGTTCTTTGCCACGGTACCGGAGGTGCCGGCCGCGATCTTTCCCCCCGAGGCCGGCCTGATCGTGACAGACGGCTTTGCTGCCGAGATCGTGCGCGACGCCCCGCTGACGCCGCTTGCGGGCGCCACGCGGAAGGCGATCACGCTGCGCTTTGCCCGCACCGCGGCGCTGCGCCTTCAGGCGGTGACCGATCCCGCGGCCGGCGCCGGTCCCGACGGGCTCTGAAGGCCCTCAGCCCGCGCCGATGAGGATGCCGGCGAGAAACACCAGAACGCCGCCGACCACGACCTGAAAGACCGCCGACAGCAGCGGCGTATCCATGTAGCGCATGCGAATCCAGGCGATGACGGCAAGCTCCACCACCACCACGGCAATCGCGATCAGTGTCGCCGTCCAGAAATGCGGGATGAGATAGGGCAGGGTATGGCCAAGGCCGCCGATGGCGGTCATGGCACCGCAGACCGGGCCCCGAATCCACGGCGTGCCGCGGCCGGAGAGCTTGCCGTCGTCCGACAGCGCCTCGGCAAAGCCCATCGAAATACCGGCCCCGACGGCGGCGGCCAGACCGACCACGAACGTGGCGTGGGTGGAGTGGGTGGCAAAGGCGGCCGCAAACAGCGGTGCGAGCGTGGAGACCGAACCGTCCATGAGCCCGGCCAGCCCCGGCTGCACGGTTTGCAGCACGAAGGCCCGCCTGGCCGCCTCGGCCTCTTTGCTGCGGGCGCCGGGGGTCAGCAGCCGGTCGCGCAGCACCTCGCCGCGATCCTGATGTTTCAGTTCCTCGCCGGCAAGCTGCGTGAGCAGCGCCTGCACGGCGGGGTCTTTCGCCTGCGCCGCGGCCAGCTGATAGAAGCGCTCGGACTGCTCTTCCATATCGGCGACCTGATTGCGGATCGCGTCCAGCCCGAGCGGCCGCATCAGCCACAGCGGCTTGCGCCACGGCAGGCCGGCCACGTCTTCGCGCCGCACCAGCGGCAGGCCGTGGGGAAAGCGCTTTTCCGCCAGCGCCTTGAGGCGGTCGCGGTGCCCGGCCTCCTCGCGCGCCATCTCCGCGAAGACGGCCGCCGTCGCGGGATAATCCGGCGTCAGCGCCTCCGAATAGGCGGTGTAGATGCGGTGGTCTTCGTCCTCGCTGGCGATCGCCACCGACAGCACTTCGGCCTCGCTGAGGTCGGCGAGGCGGCGCCGGCGGGCGTGGGGAACGGAGATCAGGGCTGCCATGGGTCGCCTCGCTCAGAGTGCGGTCGCGTGCCGGACCGGGCGAACCATCATGGCATCCGTCGCGGCGCCGCGAAACCGGGCCCCCGGCCCGCCGCCGACAAAAGCGGCCTGCCGGCGCACAAAAAAAGCCGCCCGAAGGCGGCTTTTACTGCAGCGGTCCGGTGCGGACGCCGGGCTCAGAGCTGAGCCTCGACCTCGCGCAGCTGGGAAATGGTCGCCGACGCCTTGTAGCGGGCCTCGTCGCTCTGGGCAGACGCCAGCACCGCCTCGAAATCGGCAATCGCGGCCTGCACCTGCTCGCGACGCAGGCTCTCGGCCGGAATGGCGACATCCGCCAGAACCGTCAGGCGGGTGGGGCCGGCATCGGCGAAGCCGCCGCGCACATAAACCCGCTTCTTCTCGCCCGAGGCCAGAGTGGCTTCGACGAAGCCGGGGCGCAGCGTGGAGAGGAAAGGCGCATGGCCCTTCATGATCTCGAACGCACCCTCGGTGCCCGGCGCGACGACCGAGCGGGCTTCCTCGGAGAGCAGGAGACGCTCGGGCGAGACGAGCTCGAAGGTAAAGGTCTCGGCCATGGATATTGGCTCCCGTCAGATCCGTCCGGCCGGGTCGTGTGCCTTGCTGAACGGCCGGCGTTCACAGCAAGGAGCCGCGCGGGCAACGCCGCGCGGCGGGCAGAAATGCGATGCCGGCAGCGCCGGCATCGCGGGACCCGAAGGTCTCAGTTCTTGGCGGCCAGCTTGGCGGCCTTCTCGACGGCCGCCTCGATGGTGCCGACCATGTAGAAGGCGGCTTCCGGCAGGTGATCGTACTTGCCTTCGCACAGACCCTTGAAGCCCGAGATGGTGTCCTTGATGTCGACGAACACGCCGGGCGAGCCGGTGAACACTTCGGCGACATGGAACGGCTGCGACAGGAAGCGCTCGATGCGGCGGGCGCGGGCGACGGTCAGCTTGTCCTCTTCGGAAAGCTCGTCCATGCCCAGGATCGCGATGATGTCCTGCAGCGACTTGTAGCGCTGCAGGATTTCCTGCACGCGGCGGGCGGTCTGGTAGTGCTCGTCGCCGACGATGCGCGGGTCGAGCATGCGCGAGGTCGAGTCGAGCGGGTCCACCGCCGGATAGATGCCCTTTTCAGAGATCGCGCGGTTCAGCACGGTCGTGGCATCGAGGTGGGCGAAGGTCGCGGCCGGAGCCGGGTCGGTCAGATCGTCGGCCGGCACGTAAATGGCCTGCACCGAGGTGATCGAGCCCTTGGTGGTGGTGGTGATGCGCTCCTGCAGGGCACCCATGTCGGTCGCCAGCGTCGGCTGATAACCCACCGCCGAAGGAATGCGGCCGAGAAGGGCCGACACTTCCGAACCGGCCTGCGTGAAGCGGAAGATGTTGTCCACGAAGAACAGCACGTCCTGACCGCGGTCACGGAAGTCCTCGGCGATCGTCAGACCGGTGAGAGCCACGCGGGCGCGGGCGCCCGGGGGTTCGTTCATCTGGCCGAACACGAGGGCGCACTTGGAGCCGTTGCCGCCGCCGTGCTTGTTCACGCCGGACTCGATCATCTCGTGGTAGAGGTCGTTACCCTCACGGGTACGCTCGCCCACGCCGGCGAACACGGAATAACCGCCGTGCGCCTTGGCAACGTTGTTGATCAGCTCCTGAATGAGCACCGTCTTGCCCACGCCGGCGCCGCCGAACAGGCCGATCTTACCGCCGCGGGCGTAAGGCGCGAGCAGGTCCACGACCTTGATGCCGGTCACGAGGATTTCCGCCTCGGTCGACTGCTCGGTATAGGCCGGGGCCGGCTGGTGGATCACGCGGGTGTGCTCGAAATCGACCGGACCGGCTTCGTCCACCGGCTCGCCGATCACGTTCAGGATGCGGCCCAGGGTGCCGTCACCGACCGGAACCGCGATCGGGGCACCGGTGTCGCGCACGACCTGACCACGGACGAGACCATCGGTCGTGTCCATGGCGATGGCGCGGACGGTGTCCTCGCCGAGATGCTGGGCCACTTCCAGAACGAGGCGGTTGCCCCGGTTCGTGGTCTCGATGGCGTTCAGGATCTTCGG
>NZ_DAISHT010000280.1:0-3663 GCF_036822375.1 Pseudoxanthobacter sp.
TCGTCGATTCGGGCTACAACATCATCTCCATGCCGCGCCTCGACGAGCTGAAGGCCGGCGACGATAAGGTGGCCGAGGGCGCCTGAGCCGAAAATCAGCCGGCGGCGCGGGGGTGACCCGGGCTGCCGGCAATCCCATATGAGAGGCCGGAGGGCGCGCGCGGCACGGCAGGACGGACCGCAGCGCTGGCCCCGTGAAGGTCAGGACCGAACAGCGGCCATGTCGCACCCCCATTCCGCATCCCCGTCATCGCTGGTCGTGAAGATCTGCGGCCTGTCCACGCCGGAGACGGTGACAGCGGCGCTGGAGGCGGGAGCGGACATGGTGGGCTTCGTGTTCTTCCCCAAAAGCCCGCGCAACGTCAGCCTTGAGGCCGCCGGCCGGCTGGCCGCGCTGGCCCGCGGGCGGGCGCAGGTGGTGGCGCTGACGGTCGATGCCGACGATGCGCTGCTCGCCGGCATCGTGGCGGCGGTGCGCCCCGACTGGCTGCAACTGCACGGTCATGAGAGCGCGGAGCGGGTTGCCGTGGTGCGCGCGCGGTACGCCCGGCCGGTGATGAAGGCCTTCGGCATCCGCGCGGCGGACGACCTGCGGGCCGCCGCCGGCTACGGCGCGGTTGCCGACCGGCTGCTGTTCGATGCCAAGCCGCCGCAGAATGCGGCGCTGCCGGGCGGCAACGGCGTGTCCTTCGACTGGAATCTTCTCGCCAACATTGACCCGGCCCGGCCGTTCATGCTTTCCGGTGGGCTTGGAATCGACAATGTCGGCGAAGCCGTCCGCCGGACGCGACCCTTCGGGGTCGATGTCTCCAGCGGCGTTGAAAGTGCGCCGGGCCTCAAGGACCCGGCGCGGATCGCCGCTTTCGTGGCGGCGGCGCGACAGGCTGCCGGCGCGTGACGGGCCGGCAAACGGGAAAGGCTGAGACAGTGAACGAGGTCGCAGGCGGCGCATCGGCAGGGGCAGGAACGGCAGCGGAAACGCGGGCCAATTCCTGGCGCACCGGGCCGGACGAGAGGGGCTTTTTCGGCCTGTTCGGCGGCCGCTTCGTGGCCGAAACGCTGATGCCGCTGATCCTCGATCTGGAGGCCGCCTACGATGCCGCGCGCACCGACCCGGCGTTCATCGCCGAGCACGAGGCGCTGCGCGCCAGCTATGTCGGCCGGCCGAGCCCGCTGACCTTCGCTCCCCGCCTGACCGAATATCTGGGCGGAGCGAAGATCTATCTGAAGCGGGAAGAGCTGAACCACACCGGCTCGCACAAGATCAACAACTGCCTCGGGCAGATTCTGCTCGCCATGCGCATGGGCAAGACGCGCATCATCGCCGAGACCGGCGCCGGGCAGCACGGCGTGGCCACCGCCACCGTGTGCGCCCGCTTCGGCCTGCCGTGCGTGGTCTACATGGGCGCCACCGACATCGAGCGCCAGAAGCCGAACGTGTTCCGCATGCGCCTGCTCGGCGCGGAGGTGGTGCCCGTCACCTCCGGGGCCGGCACGCTGAAGGACGCCATGAACGAGGCCCTGCGCGACTGGGTCTCCAACGTGGAATCGACCTATTACCTGATCGGCACCGCGGCGGGTCCGCATCCCTATCCGGCGATGGTGCGCGACTTCCAGTCGGTGATCGGCGAGGAGACGCGCACCCAGATTCTTGCGGCGGAAGGCCGGCTGCCGGATGTGCTGGTGGCCTGCGTCGGCGGCGGCTCGAATGCGATCGGGCTGTTCCACCCCTTCCTCGACGACAGCGACGTGAAAATGATCGGCGTGGAAGCCGGCGGCCGCGGCCTTGAGGGCGACGAGCACTGCGCCTCGCTCAACAAGGGCCGGCCGGGCGTGCTGCACGGCAACCGCACCTATCTGCTGCAGGATGCCGACGGGCAGATCATGGAAGGCCATTCCATTTCCGCCGGTCTCGACTATCCGGGCATCGGGCCGGAGCACTCGTGGCTGCATGCCACGGGCCGGGTGAAATATGTGCCCGCCACCGACGACGAGACGCTGGAGGCCTTCAAGCTGCTGTCGAAGCTGGAAGGCATTCTGCCGGCGCTGGAATCGGCCCATGCGCTGGCCGAGGTGATCAAGCTTGCCCCGACCATGGGCAAGGACCAGATCATCGTCATGAATCTTTCCGGCCGCGGCGACAAGGACGTGTTCTCCGTCGCCGGCTATCTCGGCCTTTCCATCTGAGCGGGTGCCCGAATGTCCTCGTCTGAAATTCCGGCGCCGGTCACCCGCATCGACCGCCGCTTCGCCGCGCTGAAGGCGGAAAACCGTCCGGCGCTCATCACCTTCATCACCGCCGGCGACCCGGACCCGGAAACCTCGGCCGCCGTGATCGCGGCGCTGCCGCAGGCCGGGGCCGACGTGATCGAAATCGGCATGCCGTTTACCGATCCGATGGCCGACGGCCCGGCCATTCAGGCCTCGTCGCAGCGCGCGCTGAAGGCCGGGCAGACCCTGCGGCGCACCCTCGATATCGTGGCGGCGCTGCGCCGCCGCGACAATGACGTGCCGGTCATCCTGATGGGCTATTACAATCCCATCTACTCGTTCGGTGTCGACGCCTTCCTCAAGGCCGCGCAGGCCGCCGGCGTCGACGGGCTGATCGTGGTGGATCTGCCGCCGGAAGCCGACGACGAACTGTGCCTGCCGGCGCGTGCGGCGGGGCTGTCGTTCATCCGGCTGGCGACCCCGACGACCGACGATCACCGCCTGCCGTCGGTGCTCGCGAATACCTCCGGCTTTGTCTATTATGTCTCCATTCTCGGCATCACCGGCACGGCTGCGCCGGATGCCGGGGCCGTTTCCCGTGCCGTGGAACGTATCAAGGCCCACACCGATCTTCCGGTGGCCGTGGGCTTCGGCGTGAAGACGGCCGAGCAGGCCGCGGCCATCGGCAACTTCGCCGATGGCGTGGTGGTCGGTTCGGCCATTGTGCAGGCGCTGGCGGGCACGCTCGACGCCGGCGGACACGCCACCGCGGAAAGCGTGGACGCCGTTCGCCGGCTGGTCAGCGATCTCGCCGCCGGCGTGCGGCGCGCGCGCGCCGCCTGAGTGCGTTCCGAACGGGCCTGCGACCGGCGCCCTGCAGCCGGCCGCGGCCTTATCACCCCAATGTTGCCGCACCGCGGCGGCAGGAAGCGGGGCATGACGGCCGGCGCCGCCGGGCTGCCCGGCCACCGGCCCGGCACCGGCCTGCGTGCCGGCCCTCCCGCACCGCGCTGAAGAGGTTCTCGATGAACTGGATCAACACCGTTGTCCGCCCCAAGATCCGCTCCTTCCTGTCGAAGCGGGAGATGCCGGACAATCTCTGGATCAAGTGTCCGGAGACGGGCGAGATGGTGTTCCACCGCGATCTCGAAGCCAACCAGTGGGTCATTCCCGGTTCCGGCCACCACATGAAGATGCCCGGCCGCAAGCGGCTTGAGGTGCTGTTCGACAACGGCCAGTTCGAGCTGCTGCCGAGCCCGGTGGTGCCCGCCGATCCGCTGCGGTTCCGCGACGAGCGGCGCTATGTCGACCGCCTCAAGGATGCCCGCGCCAAGACCGGCCTTGACGATGCGGTGATGGTCGGGCGCGGCACGCTGGACGGCATGGGCCTGACGGCGGCGGTGCAGGATTTCGCCTTCATGGGCGGCTCGCTCGGCATGGCGGCGGGCGAGGC
>NZ_DAISHT010000281.1:0-3662 GCF_036822375.1 Pseudoxanthobacter sp.
AGCCCGGAGGGACTCGAACCCTCGACCCCATGATTAAAAGTCACGTGCTCTACCGACTGAGCTACGGGCTCCCGGCACCGGCCGCTGGGCGGTCCGGTGCGATGGGTTTCGGGTAGAGGGAATTCGGCCTGCCGTCAACCGTGGAGGCGGCGGCAGGCTGTGTGCAACGGGCTCAGCGCGCCGATTTTGCCACGGCGTCGAAGGCCATCAGCCGGCGGACCAGCGCCTCGAAGTCCCGCAGCGGCACCATGTTCGGGCCGTCGGAGGGCGCGTTGTCGGGATCGGGATGGGTCTCGATGAAAACGCCCGCCACCCCGACCGCAACGGCCGCGCTGGCCAGCGGCGCCACGAAGCGGCGGTCGCCGCCGGAGGCCCCGCCAAGGCCGCCCGGCTGCTGCACGGAATGGGTGGCATCGAAAATGACCGGGGCGCCGGTTTCCGCCATCACCGGCAGGGCGCGCATGTCGGAAACCAGCGTGTTGTAGCCGAAGCTCACGCCGCGCTCGGTCGCCAGCACGTTGGGGTTGCCGGCGCCAGTGACCTTGGCGATCACGTTCTTCATGTCCCACGGGGCCAGAAACTGGCCTTTCTTGACGTTGACCACGCGGCCGGTTTCCGCAGCGGCCACCAGCAGATCGGTCTGCCGGCAGAGGAAGGCCGGGATCTGCAGGATATCCACCACCTCGGCCACCGGGGCACACTGCTCGCGCTCGTGCACATCGGTCAGCACGGGCAGGCCGGTGCGCTCGCGGATTTCGGCAAACACCGGCAGCGCGCCCTCAAGGCCGATGCCGCGGCGGCCGGAAAGGCTGGTGCGGTTGGCCTTGTCGAACGAGGCCTTGAAGACGAGGCCGATGCCGAGGCGCGCGGCAATGGCCTTCAGCTCCAGCGCCACCTCAAGGGCGTGGTCTCGGCTTTCCATCTGGCAGGGGCCGGCAATCAGCGCCAGCGGCAGCGCGTTGCCGAAACGCACCGGCCCGAGGCTGACCACGGTTGCGGGCTGAAGCGGAGCGGAGGGCTGTTCGGTCATCGCATCGTTCCATCGCGGTTGCCGGGCGCGCGCCCGGGGGCGCCTGCGCCGCTTTCTGGGCTGCGTGCTTTTTCTGGGCTTCGTGCTTGCCCGTTTGCACGGCGCACCGCAACTGCAAAAGCCGCAGCCCTCAGGTGCGGCGATGGTCGATGGCCGCCACCGCATAGAACGGAACGCCGAAGGTGGCCGTGAACATCTGGCAGGTCATGGTGTGGACCGGGCTCAGCCCCTCCATCACCGGCAGCAGGGCGGCGAGCTGCCAGTCGCGGCGGCCGGCGGTGTAGTCGGCCCGGCGGCGGGCCCCGAAGCGAAATTCGATGCTGCGGTCGGCGCGCGCCAGCGGGCCAATGGAGGCATGAAAGCGCGCCATGCCTTCCATGGTGAAGGCGAACCCGTCATAGACCATGCGCAGCGGCCGGTCGCCGAAGCGCGCGGCCAGTTCGTCGATGAGCGCCCCGAAGCTCGCCGCCGTCAAATAGGGCACCAGCCCCTCGGCCACCACCAGCGTGGGCCGGTCGGGCAGGTCGAGCCCCTGCGTCCAGCCCGGCTGCTCGACATCGGCCGCCATCATCCGGCGGCCCGGATGCGACGGGGCCAGCGCGGCGTGCAGACCGGCCGCCTGCGGCAGGTCGACATCCACCCACAGGATATCGCGGCAGTCGTCAGGCTCGGCCAGCCGCTCGAACGTGGTGGACAGGCCGGCACCGAGATTGATGACGGCGATGGCCCCGTGCTCGCGCGCAAAGCGGCGGATCAGACTGTCGATGGCCTGCGAGCGGCGGACGACGCCGAACACGCATTCCGGCGTGCGGGCATATTGCGCGGCATCGAGGCCGAGCGCCGCCACATAGGCCTCGGCGAGCGGGTCGGCAAAGCCCGTGGCCGGGAAAAGCGCGGCGCCCCGCGCCCGCCCGCACAGCGTGACAAGCAGGGTGCGGGAAACGCCGGCCAGCAGCGCTGCCGCCTCCGGTGCCGCGTTGCCGCCGGGGGCGCGTCCGCTGCCGGCCTTTTCGCCAGACGTCATCGCTGTTCTCCCCGCCGGGGCGGCCTGTCACAATCCACTGCCTGCGCACCGCCCGCTGACGGTCGCCGGCCCTTCCGGGCCGTGGCGCCGGCCTTCGGGCCGCTTGTTCCCGGGTGCCGCGGCTGCCACGTTAAGCCTGCGCGGGCGCAATTGAAAGATGTGCCGCGCGGTAGCGGGGCACCGCGCGGCACAGGCCTTATCATATGGGATCAATATCCAACAAACGAGACCGCGCCGCCGGCCTTCAGCGCTCGATCTCGAAGACCACGTCGATGCCGGCCTCCACGCTCTGCTCGCCCGATGCGACCGGCACGGCGGCCGAGGCCTTGGCCATGTCGGCCCGCATCATCATGGCCATCGGCTCGGGCCGCGAGAGGCCGCGCTCGCTGAGCCGCAGCACGCGGCCGAGGCGCACGCCGGCAGCCGCCGCATAGGTCTCTGCCTTGCGGCGGGCATCGGCCACCGCATCGCGCCGGGCGGCGTCGGCCAGTTTGTCCGGCTCGGCGAAGGTCATGGAAAGCCCGCCGATCTCGTTGGCACCGGCGCCGACCAGCCGGTCGAGCACGCTTCCGAGGGCATCGAGATGGCGCACGCGCACCGTCACGGCATTGCGCACCTCGTAGCCGGTAATGCGCGGGCCGTCCGGCTCCGGCTGGCCGTCGGGCCGCGGCGACGCAAAGCGCGGCTGCACGGAAAAGCCGCTGGTGGCGATGTCGGCGGTGGCAACACCGGCGGCTTCCAGAGCGGCGAGAACCTTGGTCATCGCCGCCGAATTGGCGGCCACCGCATCACCCCCGGTTGCACCGGTGCTGACCACCGCGGCACTCAGCACCGCCATGTCCGGCCGGGCCATCGCCGTGCCTTCTCCGGAAACGGCAAGAGTGGCCGGCGCATGCCGGTCGCCCTCCGGCCCGCCGGCCAGCGCCGGGGCGGCAAACATCAGGCAGCTCAGCCCCATGACCGCCAGCCGCAGGCGGCGACGGTGCAGAAGGCGGGGGCGGACGGACGCGGGCTGCAGGGGGCCTTGCATCGGCTGATCTCCGGAGGCGGCGGGGGCCGGCACAGGGCCGGCCGGCGCACGGAAAGGGGGCACAGGTTGCCCCGCTGCCCGGCACTGGCCCGGGCAGCGGGAACCGGCGCACCATTCCGGCCGATTCCGGCAGCATTGCGATGGACGGCGGCCGGGTTCAGCGCGGTGGCTGCGCGCGGCCGCCGTCCGGTGGCCAGTCCGTCGGCCAGATGTCGGCCGGGCCGCGTCCTGTTGAGCGCCCCCGCGGCCCGTTCCGGCCCCTGCACGGCGAAAAACAGGGCGCAGAAATTGCCGGCCGCAGCCGCAGCCGCAAAATGGAGCGCGCAGGGCACCGGCATCCGCAGGCCGTTGTGGGCGATGGGCGGCAGGCGCCGTTTGCCGGCAACGCTGCGCGGATGCGGGGAAGCACCGGCGAGGCGGCGGCCGCTGAGCCCCGTCGCAATCAGCGCCGGCACCGGAACGAGCCGGCCGGCCGGACCGGCGCCCCTGACGGCAAGCGACGGCCCCGCGGTCCGCAAGCCGCTCCGACAGCGGCGTAAAACGCCGGAACGTGATGATGCGACCCGTGACCGCAATCC
>NZ_DAISHT010000282.1:0-3648 GCF_036822375.1 Pseudoxanthobacter sp.
ACGATCTGCGTGCCCTGCAGCGCCTTGTCGTCGTCGATGAAGGCGACCACGGAATATTCGCGCCCGCCATCGAGCGACATCTGCAATTGCAGGCCGGCCCGGCCGGCGCCGTAGACGATGACGGGTTCCAGATCGTGCAGCTGCCGGGTCAGCCAGAAGAAATAGCTCTGGCCGAACAGCCGGCAGCCCCATGTCATGAGGAAATACAGGATGCCGAACAGGATCGGCACCGAGCGCGGGATCATCAGCCAGGGCGCCAGATGGCCGAGCACATAGAGCCCGATCACCAGCACCGTGACGGCGCGGGCGATGATGAAGGCGGCCGTGCGGTCCGACGAGCGCACCAGAATGCGGTAGACGCCGAGCTGCCAGAACACCAGAACGGCGGCGAACGGGATCAGCAGGAACACCGGCCGGCCGGGCACCAGAATCCACTCGACCCAGAAATCGGCCAGACGCAGGCCATAGGCGACCCACAGTGCAAAGGGCGCCAGCAGGGCATCCACCAGCGCCAGAAACAGACGCCGGCCGATGCGCGGCACCTCATAGAGCCGGCGGTTGAGCCCCTTCCAGACCTGCTTCATGCGCGTCGTCCGCCTGCGGCCCGCCGCTCGGGACGGACCCCGGCCGGGCCGGCCGGCCCACCGTGACTGACAGCATCTTCAGACAGCATCTGCATTTCGCTCGGTTCCGCCCCGCGGCCGGGCGGCAGCGGGAACGGCAGGGTGTTTTCTGCGCCGGGATCGGTCTCTGCCGGGCCGGCCTGCGCGCGTCGCGGCCCGGTGCGCGCCTGCCGGGCGCGCGGGTCTGCCATCATACCGGCGCTTTGGCCGCCGCACCATCCTCGTGCCCCGGCATGTAGCCCAGCGCAAGGGCCATCGGCAGCCAGAGATAGAGATAATAGGCGTTGATAAACGAAATCGGGTTGGCGAGATCGGCGGCCATGAACATCAGGGTGAAGATCAGCATCCACAGCGCCAGCCGGCGGGCGGGCTGCGCCGGCCGCGTCAGGGCCGCCGCGATGGCGTTGACGATCAGCCCGAGATAGGCGGCCAGCGCCGGCAGGCCGAAATAGAACGCCATCGACAGATAGCCGTTGTGCGGGTGTTCGCCCAGCGGATGGTCGATGCGCGCCTCCGGCCCGGCGCCGAACAGCGGGTGGGCGGCGATGGACCGGATGGCCAGATGCCAGATTTCCAGCCGGTAGGAGGTGCGGCACATCTCGTTGCCGCCGCCGATCACGCCGGCATTGCTGACCTGCGCGCAGCCGAGCTGGTTCAGAACCGGTTCGGCCAGCACCAGCGAGGTCGGCAGCGCCACGGCAAGCAGGATCATGACGGCGGCCGCCGCCGCGCGCAGCCGGCCCGGCTTCATCCACGCCAGCACGAGGGTGATGGCCCCGCTGACGATGAAGGCGATGAGCGGCCCGCGGCCGTAGGTGAGATAGAGCCCGGCCAGATTGAGGGCGAGCGAGACCAGCACCGCGAGGCGCAGGCCGCCCCGCGTCGTGCGCAGCGCCAGCAGGCCGGCAGCGGAGGCGAAGGCCAGCACGGTGGCGGCCTGAATCGGGTTGCCGGCGCGGCCATAAAGATAAAGCCGCGGGAACATGTGCCAGTATTCGGCCTGCACCCAGATCTGCTGCACCATGGCCCAGCCGGCGCCGATGGCGACGAAGATGCTGGCGGCCGGCAGCAGCCAGCGGGCGAAGCCGGCGTCGCGCCGCAGCGCGCCGAGCACGGTGATCAGAAAGAGAAAGACGGTGACGATGTTTGCCGTTGCCTGCCACACCCGGCCGTCGGCGGCCTCGCCGCGCGCGACGATGCCCGCGGCCTGCCACAGCGCCAGAAAGGCGAACAGCGCCACCATGCGCCGGCGCTCCGGCGCGGCGAGGAGATCGGCCCGGAACTGCGGCGAGGCCGCCAGCAGCACCACGCCGGCCACCATCCACCCGACATAGGCCAGCAGCCAGAACGGATGGAACGGCACGGTGGCGACGCCCAGAATGGTGGCGCAGATCAGTGCGGCACAGGGGTCGATGGTTCGCAGACGGTCGAACAGACCGGCCGGGCGTGCACGCGCAGACGACATCTCGGGTCCATCGGCAGCCTTGCCGGCGAGGCTGCCGGCGCGGGCGGAAAGAGGCAAAGGGCCAAGCGCCGGGAAGCGCCGGCACCGGTCGCGGTTGGAATCGGGTGCGATCGTGTCGAAGTTGCGACCATGCCGCCCGCCGTTGTCCAACCGCCGCTTTCTTTGCGCAAGCCCGCCGCCCGCGCAAGGCCTGCGGCGCGGGACGGGCGGGCGGATGGCGCCGTTGAAGGAGATAGGCGCCGCGGTGCCTGGCGCTCTGGCTTTCCTTCCGGGCGCATTCGTGGGAAACAGCGGCGCAGTAGCAGGTCGGGGCGGCAGGGGCGATAGGCTTGAGATGCTGAAACGGGCGTTCGATTTCCTCGCCGCGCTCGGCGGGCTCATCGTGCTGTTGCCGGCGCTGGCGGTGCTGGTGGTGCTGATCCGGCGGGATTCGCCGGGGCCTGCGTTTTTCGTGCAGATCCGCGTCGGTCGCAACGAGCGCCCGTTCCGTTGCTACAAGCTGCGTTCCATGAAGACCGGCACGCCGAACCGGGCCTCCCACGAGGTCGGCGCTTCGGCGATCACCCCCATCGGCGCCTTTCTGCGCCGCACCAAGCTCGACGAATTGCCGCAGCTGTGGAACGTGCTCATGGGCGACATGAGCCTCGTCGGACCGCGCCCCTGCCTGCCGTCGCAGCATGAGCTGATCGCTGCCCGCCGGGCGCGGGGCGTATTCGCCCTGCGGCCCGGCATCACCGGACTGGCGCAGATTCGCGATATCGACATGTCGGTGCCCGAGCGACTGGCCCGCGTCGATGCCGAATATCTCGCCAGCCAGTCATTCGCCGGCGATCTGCGCATCCTGCTGGCCACCGTGCGTGGCGGCGGACAAGGGGACGCGGCCCATCGCTGACCCCGGCAGGCGCAAGGCCCGGGAAAGGTCGCCTCTTGTATAGGTTGCAGCGGCCTGTCATCGTCGCGCATACTTGCCAAAAGACGAACAACCGGGGGGCACTTCGTGCAGAACGGCTGGACGCTCGCCCTCGCGCATCTGGCGTCGCGGCTGCTGCAGCCGGGCGACTGGCGGCAAGCGGCGGAAGACGGTTGCGGCGCCATTTGCGCACTGGAGGGCGTGCGCCGGGTGGCTGTGTTTCGCCTGCTGGGGCAGGGCGGCGCGGCGCCGGCGCAGCGCTGCCTTGTCGATTGTCACCGGCCGGGGCTGGCGGCGCTCGGCGAGGCCACCGGCGTACTTGCACCGCCGGGCCGCTGGCTCGCCGGTGCCTCGGGGCGGTTGCGCAAGGGGCTGGTGGCCACCGGCCGGGCTGCCGGCGAAAGCGGGCCGGTCCGGCATTTTCTCGATCACTTCGGCATCGTGCGTTACCTCATCGCGCCGCTCATGGTGGACGGGCGCTGGTGGGGGCATATCTTCCTGGATATCGATGACAGCGGCGCGGGCTGGACCGAGGAGCGGATCGCCGTCGTCAGCACGATGACGGTGCTGATCGCACAGGCCATCAAGCGCGACGAGTCGCCGGCTGCAATGAGCGAGGCCACGCGCCTTGCGATGCTGCAGTCCTCGCC
>NZ_DAISHT010000283.1:0-3631 GCF_036822375.1 Pseudoxanthobacter sp.
CGGGTGGCGGTGTCTGATCGCCATGGCATCGGGTCGTTGGTGGTGCACGATACAGGCCCGCGGTTTGCCGTGGCGCTCGCCGCACCTTCCGGGCGGGGCGGCTGGTTTTGTCCGTACGACAGTCATCCGCCGATACAGGCGCGGTCGCAGATGGCCGGCGGGTCCAGACGCGCCGGGTCACGAGGTGCTTCGTGCTTACGGGCCGATCGTCATCCTTTGTCCGGTGCCGGTTGCGCGCAGGGGGTGGAACGCCTTGCCGGGCCGATCTCGGCTTTGCCGATGGCGATTCTGACAGGCTGGCGTGGTTGCCGCCCCGCTTCGTGCGGGCATTGCCGGCATTCTCCGGTCTTGCGGGCTCCGGTCTTGCAGGCTCCGGTTTCGCGGGCGACCGGCCGGCGCGCGGCTTCGGACCCGACAGGCGCCTGACCGACGCGAATTGCGGCTGGCTTGCGGGCGGGAGGGCCTGTCCGGTGTTGCCGCTTTCCGGGTGAGAAGCGCCGGACCGCCGGGCCCCGGTCGGCGGCGGACCCGGCGGCGCGTCTATAGCGGGAGAAACGGGGCATCGTGCCGGGTGGGGGCTGTGGCCGCGCCCTGCCGGGCGCCCGATGCGACGTCGGGCCTGGCAGGCCCGGCGGACGGCGGCGCGCACCGGGTTTCCGGAAAGCTCGCTTCGCGGAGGCGCGGTCTTCAAAAGAGCGACCGGCCGGTCCTATATAGCGGGCTGTGCAACAACGGCCGGCGCGGCGCGGCAGCGCCGGCGGGCAAGCGACTGGCGGGTTTCATGAAGAAGATCGGGTTCCTGTCCTTCGGCCACTGGACGCCGTCCCCGCACTCGGCCACGCGCACGGCGGGCGATGCGCTGCTGCAATCGATCGAGCTTGCGGTGGCGGCGGAAGAACTGGGGGCCGATGGCGCCTATTTCCGCGTGCACCATTTCGCCCGCCAGCTCGCCTCGCCGTTTCCGCTGCTCGCTGCAGCGGGCGCGCGCACCCGGCATATCGAGATCGGTACCGCGGTGATCGACATGCGCTACGAGAATCCGCTCTACATGGCGGAGGACGCGGGCGCGGCCGATCTCATCGCCGGCGGCCGGCTGCAGCTTGGCATCAGCCGCGGTTCGCCGGAACAGGTCATCGACGGCTGGCGCCACTTCGGCTATGCGCCGCCGGAAGGCCAGAGCGATGCCGACATGGGCCGCCGCCATGCGGAAGCGTTTCTGGCCGTGCTGAAGGGCGAGGGTTTCGCGCGGCCCAACCCGCGGCCGATGTTTCCCAACCCGCCGGGCCTGCTGCGCGTGGAGCCCTATTCGGAGGGGCTGCGCGAGCGCATCTGGTGGGGTGCGGGTTCCAACGCCACGGCCGAATGGGCGGCGCGCATGGGCATGAACCTGCAGAGCTCGACCCTGAAGGACGATGAGACCGGCGAGCCGTTCCACATTCAGCAGGCCCGCCAGATCCGCGCCTATCGCGCCGCATGGCAGGCGGCCGGCCACACACGCACGCCGCGCGTCTCCGTCAGCCGCAGCATCTTCGCGCTCGTCAACGATCTCGACCGCGCCTATTTCGGCCGCGACAGCGATGCGCAGGACCAGATCGGCTTCATCGACGAGAACACCCGGGCGATTTTCGGCCGCGGCTATGCCGCCGAACCGGACGTGCTGGTGGAAGAGCTGCGGCGCGACGAGGCCATTGCGGAAGCCGATACCCTGCTTCTGACCGTGCCTAACCAGCTCGGCGTCGAATACAACGCCCATGTGATCGAGGCGATCCTGACCCACGTCGCCCCCGCGCTCGGCTGGCGCTGAGCCGGCCGGCGCTGCCGCGACGGCGGCCCGGGCGGCCGCCATCGCGAGGCTCGGTTTCTCACGGCCGGGGGGCCGTCGGCCGGCACATCCGCGGACCGCTATACCCGCTCCAGCGCCACCGCGATGCCCTGACCCACGCCGATGCACATGGCGCAGAGCGCGCGCCGGCCGCCGCCGAGGCTGAGTTCCAGAGCCGCCGTGCCGGTGATGCGCGCCCCCGACATGCCCAGCGGATGGCCGAGCGCAATGGCGCCGCCGTTGGGGTTGACCCGGGCATCGTCGTCGGCAAGGCCGAGATCGCGCAGTGTCGCGAGCGCCTGCGAAGCGAAGGCCTCGTTGAGTTCGATCACGTCGAAACCGGCGACGGTCAGCCCCAGCCGGGCCATCAGCCGGCGGGCGGCCGGCGCCGGGCCGATGCCCATGATGCGCGGCGGCACGCCGGCCGCCGCGCCGCCCAGCACGCGGGCAACCGGGGTGAGGCCGTGCCGGCGCGCGCCGGCCTCCGAGGCGAGGATGAGGGCGGCCGCGCCGTCGTTGACGCCGGAAGCGTTGCCCGCCGTCACCGTGCCGCCCCGGCGGAACGGCGCGGGCAGCGCGGCGAGGGCTTGCGGAGTGGTGGCGCGCGGATGCTCGTCGACCTCTACCGCCGCCGGATCGCCCTTGCGCCGGGCGACGGAAACCGGCGCGATTTCGCGCGCAAACCGGCCGCTTTGCTGCGCGGCCGCCGCCTTTGCCTGCGAGCGCACGGCGAAGGCATCCTGATCGGCGCGGCCGATCCGGAAATCTTCCGCCACGTTCTCGGCGGTCTCCGGCATGGAATCGACGCCATACTGGGCCTTCATCAGCGGGTTGACGAAGCGCCAGCCGATGGTCGTGTCGTGAATTTCGGCCCGGCGCGAAAAGGCGCCCTCCGCTTTGGGCAGCACGAACGGGGCGCGGCTCATGCTTTCAACGCCGCCGGCGATCATCAGGTCGGCCTCTCCGGCGCGGATGGTGCGGGCGGCGAGGATCACCGCATCCATGCCCGATCCGCACAGGCGGTTGATCGTGGTGCCGGAAACGGAAACCGGCAGCCCGGCCAGCAGCAGCGCCATGCGCGCCACGTTGCGGTTATCCTCGCCGGCCTGATTGGCGCAGCCGAGGATGACGTCATCCACGGCCTCCCAGTCTACCGCGGGGTTGCGGGCCTGAAGGGCGGCGAGCGGCACGGCGCCGAGATCGTCGGCCCGCACCGTGGCGAGGGCGCCGCCGAAGCGGCCGATCGGCGTGCGGATATAGTCGCAGACAAAGACGTCGGTCATTGCACGGTCTCCGGCACGATCAGGTCGCCGACAGCGGCGGGTATCACAAGGTCTGCGCCGGTCTGCGCCTGCAGGTCTTCCACCGACAGCGAGGGCAGCTTTTCGCGCAGCACGAAACGGCCGTTCTCGATGTCGATCACGGCCAGCGAGGAATAGATGCGGGTCACGCAGCCGACGCCGGTGAGCGGCAGGGTGCAGCGCTGCACCAGCTTGGGCCGGCCGTCGCGGGTGACGTGGTCGGTCATCACCGCCACCCGGCGGGCGCCATGCACCAGATCCATGGCGCCGCCCACGGCGGGCACGCCCCGCGGGCCGGTGGACCAGTTGGCAAGGTCGCCGCTCTCGGCCACCTCGTAGGCACCGAGGATGGCGACATCCAGATGGCCGCCGCGCACCATGGCGAAGCTGTCGGCGTGGTGGAAGAAGGCCGTGCCGGGCCGCAGCGTCACCGCCTTTTTGCCGGCACTGATGAGATCCCAGTCTTCCAGGCCCGGCTCCGGGGCCTCGCCGAAGCCGAGGATGCCGT
>NZ_DAISHT010000284.1:0-3615 GCF_036822375.1 Pseudoxanthobacter sp.
CGATGGCGGTGTGATAGTGCAGGTCGATCAGACCCGGCATGACGATCTTGTCGGTGGCGTCGATCACTTCGTCGTCGCGCTGCAGGTCCGTCGGACCGCTGCCGGCTTCGATGGAAACGATGCGGTCGTTCTCCACGATCACCGTTCCGGTCTGATGATAGGTGGCGGCCTCATCGAGGGTGAGGATCATGCCGTTGCGGATGACGAGACGGGCCATGACAGGCTGCTCCGGGGCTGACACGAGGGAAGGCAGAACGCGAGGGAAAGCAGAATACGGGGGGTAGTGCGGGGGCTTGCGGGCGGGGTCATCCCCGTCCGCGCACGAAGGGCCGGCCGAGATCGGCCGGGCCGGCGCGGCTGCGGCCGAGCACGGCCCACACCGCGAGAGCTAGCACGAACGGGGCCATCAGCAGCAGCGGCGGCGCCACCACGATGCCCAGCGCCTGCCCCTGATATTGCAGGGCATCGGCCGCGCCGAACAGCAGCGCCGCCAGCAGGGCCAGCACCGGCTTCCAGCGCCCGAAGATGACGATCGCCAGCGCAAGATAGCCGCGCCCGCCGGTGATGTCGTCGACGAAGGTGCCGCCGGAGGCCACAAGCGCCAGATAGGCCCCACCAAGTCCCGCCATGAAGCCAGTGAACAGCATGGCGCCGAACCGCACGGCGGTGACGGAGAAGCCCGCGGCATCGAGCGCGGAGGCACCCTCGCCGGCCGCCCGCAGCACGAGGCCGCAGCGCGTGCGCATCAGCACGAAAGCGATGACCACAGCCATGACGACGGCGAAATAAAACAGCGGGCTTTGCGAGAAGAGACCGCGGCCGGCAACCGGCAGGCCGCTGAAGAATGGGATCTTAAAGACCGTCAGTGCCCGAAGGGAGGGCAGGGCTGCCGCATCCTTCAGCACGATCTGCCGCAGAAGGCTGGTGAGACCGAGGGCCAGCATGTTGAAGCTGATGCCGGCCACCACCTGATCGGCCCGCAGCACGGCCACGAACAGGCCGAGCACCGCCGCGCTGGCGATGCCGGCCAGCGCCCCGCAGGCGAGCCCGCCCATGGCCGAGCCGGTCAGCCCGGCGCCCAGCACCGCGGCGAACGCGGCGTTCAGCATCATGCCTTCAAGGCCGATGTTGAAGACGCCGGCGCGCTCGGAAACGATCTCGCCCAGCGCCGCCAGCATGACCGGGGCGGCAAGGCGCACGGCGGAGGCGAGAAACAGCGTGAAGGTGATGAGATCGAACGTCATCGGGCGTGCCGTCCTTTCACGAGCCGCCAGCCGTGGACACCGGCCACCAGCAGAATGGGCAGACTGGTGAACAGCATGGCGAGTGCCGCCGGCACGCTGAGATGGGCCTGAAGGCCCATGATGCCGCTGTTGATGGCGCCGAAATAAAGCGCCACCAGCAGCACGCCTGCCGGCTCCAGCCCGCCGAGCAGGGCGATGGCGAGCCCGTCGAAGCCGAGATGGGCGCTGAAGCCGTCGATGAGGCGATATTGCACGCCCAGCACCTCCACCGCGCCGGCGAGCCCGCCGAGCGCGCCGGAGATGGCCATCGAGGCGAGGATGAGGCGGGCGATGGAATAGCCCTGCAGCCGTGCCGCGCGCGGGCTGAGGCCCGCCGCCCGCAGCCGCAGGCCGAAGGCGGTGCGGTAGAGCAGCGCCCAGGTGCCGAGCGTCAGCACCAGCGCCAGCACCACGCCGCCGTGCAGGCGGGTGCCCTCCACAAGAACCGGCAGGGCGGCGCCATCGGCAATCTTGGCGCTCATGTTGAAATCGGAGTCCGGCGGCTGCAACGGCCCCTGCACCAGATACTTGCACAGATAGATGCCGACGAAGTTCAGCATCAGCGTGGAGATGATCTCGTCCGCCCCGCGCCAGAGTTTCAGCACTGCCGGGATGAGCCCGAACACCGCGCCGAACAGTGCAGCACTCAGGATCGACAGCGGCAGCAGCAGGGGGCCGAGCGTGGGCGGCAGCAGCACGGCCGGCAGCACGGCCCCGATGGCCCCGAGCTGCAACTGCCCCTCGCCGCCCAGATTGAAGAAGCCGCAGCGCAGCGCCACCATGGCGCCGAGGGCCACCAGCAGCCGGGGCGTCATGAACACCAGCGTATCGGCAAGGCCGGCACGGGAACCGAAGGCGCTGGCGAACAGCGTGGGCAGGGCGGCGGCCGCGGAAAAGCCCAGCGCTTCCAGCAACAGCAGCGCGGCGGCGACGGAGGCGGCGAAAGCCAGTGCCACGGCCGGCAGACTGCTGGCGGCGAGGCTTTTCAGCAGCGTGCGCAGCCGGGCGGTGGCGGGGGGCGGCGGCATCGGGCCGGCCGGCTCTGCGGTGCGGGCGGGGGCGGGGTTCATCGGGCCTCCTGTGGGGCTGCGGCCGGCGGCAGACTGCCGGTCAGCAGGGCGCCGAGACGCTCCGGCGTGGCCTCGGCCCGGCTCAGTGTGCCGGTGATGCGGCCGGCGAGCAGCACGACGATGCGGTCGCACAGCCGCATCAGCTCGCTGAGATTGCTGCTGATGGCCACCACCGCGCGGCCGGCATCGGCGCTTGCGCGCAGGCGGCGCAGCACATCCTCGCTGGCCAGCACATCGAGCCCGCGTGTCGGCTGGTGCACGACGACGAGCGGGGCTGCGTCGCCGAGGGCGCGCGCCAGCACGATCTTCTGCTGGTTGCCGCCGGACAGGGTGCGCGGCGTGAGCGACAGGCCGCCGTTGCGCACATCGAAACTCTCCGCCAGCCGCGCGGCCTCGGCGCCGATGGCACGGCGGGCGAGCCAGCCGAAGCGGCTGAACGGCCGCTGGCCGACACGCGGCAGCACCATGTTGGCGGCAATCGACAGATCCATGACCAGCCCTTCGTGATGGCGGTCTTCCGGCACGGCGCCGACCTGAGCGGGATCGACATGCCCGGCACCGAGCGGATGGCCGCCGAGGGTGAGGCGGCCGGCCTGCGGCCGGGCAAGACCGGTCAGCACCTCGAACAGCTCGCGCTGGCCGTTGCCTTCGACCCCGGCAATGCCGACGACTTCGCCGGCGGCGACCTCAAGAGAAAAATCCTGCAGGCCGCTGGAGGAGGGACGGGGCGCGATGGTGAGCCCGCGGGCCACCAGAGCCGGGGCGCCCGGCGCCCGCGCCGGCAGAAAGGGCGCGTCGACATTGAGGGTGCGGCCGACGATGTCGCCGATCAGGTCTTCGCGGCTGCGGCCGGCCAGCGGGCCGGTGCTGATGAGGCGGCCGAGCCGGATGACCGAAACGCGGTCGGCATGGGCCATGACCTCGCTCAGGTGGTGGGTGACGACGGCAACCGCGGTTCCGCCCCCGGCGAGGCGCCGCAGGCTGGCATAGAGGGTTTCGGCCTCTGCCGGCGTCAGAATGGTGGTCGGCTCGTCAAGCACCAGCAGATCGGCGCGGTTGACGAGGGCCTTGAGGATTTCGACGCGCTGCTGCATGGCCAGCGGCAGTTCGCCGGTGACGGCATCCGGATCGACCGGCAGGCCGCAATGCTGCGCGAAGGCGGCGATATCGCTGCGGCGCCGCAGGGCCCGGCGGCGGGCCGGCAGCGCGGCAAGGCGGATGTTCTCGGCCACCGTGAAGCGCGGCACGAGGCGGAAGTGCTG
>NZ_DAISHT010000285.1:0-3606 GCF_036822375.1 Pseudoxanthobacter sp.
CGAACCACAGCGTCATGATCGGGCCGAACAGCACGCCGATGCGGTGGGTGCCGGCGCGCTGGCTGACATAGAGCGCCAGCAGGATGGCGATGGTGATGGGCACCACCCACGCATCCAGCCCCGGCGCCACCAGTTCAAGACCCTCCACCGCGCTCAGCACCGAGATGGCAGGGGTGATGACGCCGTCGCCGAACAGCATCGCGGCCCCCAGCAGGGCCACGAACAGCAGGATTGCCTGCGGGCCGCGGCTGTATTGCTGCAGGTCCAGCAGTGTCGCCAGCGCCAGAATGCCGCCTTCGCCGTCGTTGTCGAGGCGCAGCACCAGCGTGACATATTTCAGGCTGACGGACAGCAGGATCGCCCAGATCATCAGCGACAGAACGCCGAGAACCGCGATATCCGATCCGCCGCTGCCCGCCGCCCGCGCCGCCTCGCGAAAGGCATAGAGCGGGCTGGTGCCGATATCGCCGAACACGATACCGAGCGCACCGATCGTTAGAGGCAGACGCCCCGATGACATCGATATCGTTCCCCTCGACCGATCCGCGCGCCGCCCGCCGCCGGGCCGGGAGGGCCGCTGGCGTGAGTCCGTCGCATTTTCACCATACTCGTTGCCACGACTGCGACCGCGCGGCAATGCGCAGGCGCATTCCTCAGGGCCATTCGCATGCGAATTTCTGCGGGCCTTGCAGACCGTTTATGCAGGCCGCAGCCACACGTTCCAGCACTTCGGCCGGGGTGCCTGCGGCATCAATGCGCACCCACCCGATGGCACCGGGATCGTGGCCCATCTGGGCCCGCACCACCCCGGCATCGGCATCCGAAGGGTCGGCACGGCGCTGTTCCACCCGCCCCACCAGCACCGCTTCCGGGGCATCGAGCCAGATGCCGGTGAAGGGCACGCCGGCCCGCGCGGCCACCGCCGCCACCGCCGCCCGGTCGGCCGGCCTGTCGAACACGGCATTGACGACCACCGCCTGCCCCGCTGCCGCCGCCGCCTGCGCGCCGGCCAGCAACTGGCCGTAGACCGCGGCGGAGACCGCAGGCCGGTAGGCCTCGGCCGGCAGGCGGGTACGGGGCGCCACGCGCAGCAGCGCCTTGCGCGTGCGGTCGCTGGAAATCTCCCGCGCGCCCGGCGCCGGGCCGAGAAGCGGCGCCAGCCCGCGCGCCACCGTGGACTTGCCCGAGCCGCTGAACCCGCCGATGGCGACGATGCGCGCGCCCCCGCGCGGCGCCAGCAGCCCTTCCGCCAGCCCCAGATAAGCCGCCGCCTCCGCCCGCAGCCCCGCTGCCGCCGGCCCGCCTTCCGCCGCCGCACCCCCGGCGATGTGGCCGCGCACCGTGGCGCGCATGGCCAGAAACAGCGGCATCAGCGCCAGACCGCCGCTGTCGCCGGCCAGATCGAGATAGCGGTTGAAAAGAACGTTGGCGGCCTCCCCAAGCCCGCGGTGGATGAGGTCCATCACCACGAAGGCCAGATCGTAAAGCACGTCGACGGTGGCCATGGCGTCGTCGAATTCGAGGCAGTCGAACAGCACCGGCTGCCCGTCGATGACGACGATATTGCGCAGATGCAGATCGCCGTGACAGCGCCGCACCCGCCCGGCGCGGGCGCGCGAATCGGCCAGACCGCGCAGCGCCGCCAGCCGCGCGGCCTGCGCGCCCGTCAGCCGCTCCACCGCCGCATCGCCGAAGAGCCGGCCGGAGGGCCGCAGGGCGCGGCGGTTGATCTCCAGCACGGCAGCAATGGCCGCGCTGCCGGAGGGCGGCGGCAGGCGCACCGGCGCGCGGGCATGGAAGCGGGCAATCTCGCCGGCCATGGCCTCCGCCAGCGCCGGCGTGAGCCGGCCTTCCGCCGCCAGCCGGTCTGCAAGCCCGGCCTCGTCGAAGCGGGCCATTTCCACAACGGCATCGGCGAGCGCGCCCGGCCCGTCGAATGCCAGACCGTCCGCCGCGCGCGTGATGCGCCGCACGCCGCGGTAAAGCGCCGGGGCCGTCAGGCGGTTGAGTTCCACCTCGCGCCCGCAACAGGCCAGACGTTTATCGGCCGTTCCAAGATCGACATAAGAAAGCCTGACAGCCTTTTTCAGCTTGTAGACCGTTTGTGCGCCAATGAAGAGCCGTGAGATGTGTGTCTCAACTGTGTGCGCCTCCGGCAGTTTTTCGTGCAGAAAGGCAATGACCGCGTCCTGATTTTCGGTCTGCATCTGGGCTCTCCCTGCCTGTGCCGGCGCCGGACGCCGCGGCAGCCCCTGAGACGGGCACTGTCATTGAGATGATGGCATACGCGTTGCATTGAAAGCGGGGGGCGACATTACGACCACATCCCATCTGCGAGGAGACGCTTTCCGCCGCCCCTGATTGAAGGCACTGTTCACCCTCGTCTCAAACCAGCCGACTGCCGCGGTCCGAGCCCGCCCATCGTCGATCCAGTGGAGGAACCCCAGCCATGTCGATCGATTCCCCGATCCCAGGCGAGACCGAAGGCGCCGCCCTCGGCGCCCATGTGCGCGCCGACACCGCGGAAAGCTTCCGCGCCGACATTCTCGACAAGCTCACCTACAACGTGGGCAAGAGCACCATCACCGCGAGCGACCGCGACTGGTTCGTGGCCACCGCCCTTGCCGTGCGCGACCGCATCGTCGACCGCTGGATCGCCTCCACCCGCGCCACCTACGAGGCGGAAGGCAAGCGGGTCTATTATCTCTCGCTGGAGTTCCTGATCGGCCGGCTGCTGTTCGATTCCATCTCCAATCTCGGCCTCACCGACGTGGTGCGCGAGGCGCTTGACGGGCTCGACGTCAGCCTCGACCAGCTGCGCAAGATGGAGCCCGATGCCGCCCTCGGCAACGGCGGCCTCGGCCGTCTGGCGGCGTGCTTCATGGAGAGCATGTCGACGCTGGCCATTCCCGCCTACGGCTACGGCATCCGCTACGACCACGGCCTGTTCCGGCAGGCGGTGAAGAACGGCTGGCAGCAGGAATATCCGGAAGACTGGCTTTCGTTCGGCAACCCGTGGGAATTCGAGCGGCCGGAAGTCGTCTACGACATCGGCTTCGGCGGCACGGTCGAGGCGGTCGCCACCTCCGAGGCGATGGTCAAGCACGTCTGGCATCCGGCCGACGTGGTGGAAGCGGTGGCCTATGACACCACCATCGTCGGCTGGCGCGGCAAGCATGTGAACACGCTGCGCCTGTGGTCGGCGCGCGCCTCCGATCCGCTGATTCTGGAAGCCTTCAACCGCGGCGACCACGTCGGCGCCTTCGCCAAGCGGATGAAGACGGAATCCATCTCCAAGATCCTCTATCCGAGCGACGAGACCCCGGAAGGTCAGGAACTGCGCCTGCGGCAGGAATATTTCTTCGCCGCCGCCTCGCTGCGCGACCTGCTGCGCCGCCACCTCAAGGCCTATGGCGATGTGCGCTCGCTGCCGGACAAGGTGGCGATCCAGCTCAACGACACCCACCCGACCATCGCGGTGGTGGAGCTGATGCGCATCCTCGTCGACGTGCATGAACTGCCGTGGGAAGAGGCGTGGGACATCGTGCAGCGCACGTTCTCCTACACCAACCACACCCTGCTGCCCGAGGCGCTGGAAAGCTGGCC
>NZ_DAISHT010000286.1:0-3604 GCF_036822375.1 Pseudoxanthobacter sp.
GCCCATTTCTTCCCCGCACGCCAGATGAGAGTGAAGGCAACGGTCGTCACGATCAGCAGCAGGATCGACATCGCCGAAGCATAGGAGACGCGGCCGCCGAGATTGATGCCGCTCTGGTAGGCATAGAGATCGAGGGTCTCGGTCGCCGTGCCCGGCCCGCCGCCGGTCATGACGAAGATGAGATCGAAGGAGCGCAGCGATTCCACGGCCTTGACCAGCATGAGGGAGATCAGCGGCCCCTTCAGCATCGGCAGCGTGACGTAGGCGTGGATCTCCCACGGCTTCGCATTGTCCAGCATCGCCGCCTCGATCGGCTCGCGCGGCAGGGTTTCCAGCAGCTTCAGCAGGATGACGGAGAAGAACAGACCCCACTGCCAGATGTCGACCACCGCAACCGACAGCAGCGCGATGTTGGGATCGGCAAGGAACTCGATGGGGCCGATGCCGAAGAGACCGGCAATCCAGTTCACCAGCCCCAGCGACGGCGAGTAGAGGAAACGCCAGATGAAGGCCGCCGCCACGCGCGGCAGCAGCACCGGCGCGAGAAAGGCAAAACACAGCAGGTTGCGCGTCAGCGGCTTGCGCACCGTCTCGTAGATGAGCACCGCAAGCACGACGGCAAGGGCCAGAGTGCCCGCCACCGTGATGACTTCCCAGAGTGCCGAAATCTGCAGCGCATTGAAGAAGCGGCGGTCGCGGAACAGGCGCAGGTAATTGTAAAGGCCGACGAATTCGTAATCCGGCGAACGCAGCGTCCGGTTCATCAGCGAAAACCACACCGCACCGGCCGTGGAAACGACGGCCAGCGTGCCGAGCACCGCCATGGCGGGCGCAAGTGTGAGGATGGCGAACCGCTTTCGGGTCATGGAAAAGGCCCTCGCGAGCGCATGAGCCTGGAGCCGGCACAGCGCCGGCAGCAGGGCGGAAGAAGGGGGAACGGAAAGGCTTCCCGGCACGAACGGCCGCCGGGCCGGCCGGCGGCGGGCGAAAAAGCCCGGCCCCGCCGAAGGCGCGCGGGGCCGGGCGGGTTCGCGGACGTGCCATCCATTGGAGCCTGAGCCCCGCCGGCGGGAGCGACACGCCCGCGCCCCGGAAGACCGGCGCACCGCCCGCAACGCGCGGGCGACACGGCGGATCCAGCGGACCGGTTGCCGACGGATCAGTTCTTCCTGACGTGGGTCAGGCTGTCCTCGGCGGCAAAGGCGGCCTCGTCCAGCGCACCCTGCACGTCCTTGCGGGAGCCGGTGAACAGCTCTTCCAGATTGAGGCCCAGATTGTCGCCGATCTCCGGCCACACCGGGCTTGCCATGATGAGCAGGCTGGTGCGCGGACCGGTGGCCAGCAGCGCGTCGATATAGTCCTTCGGCACCGCCTTGCGGTAGGCCTCGCTCTTCATGGTGGAGGTGCGGCCGATGTCGGAGGCGATGCCGGCGGCGAGGCGCTTCTGCTCCATGTCCTTGGAGGTGGCCCAGCCGACGAAGTCTCCGGCCACCACGCGGGCGCAATCGTCCTTGGTGCCCACTTTGGAAACCGCCCAGCCATGGGCCCAGCCGGCCGAGGGCAGCGGCTCCGGCGGCGGGGCATAGCCGACCTTGCCGGCGACCGCCGACTTCTTCGGGTCTTCCATCCACGGCCCGAACACGTCGGATTCGATCAGGATCGCCACCTGACCGCCGCGGAAGGCTTCCACCGAGTCCGACCAGTTGAAGGTGCCCACACCCGGCGGGCCGGACTTCATGAGGTCGATATAGAGATCGGTCGCCTTGACGCCGGCCTCGGAATTGAAGGCCGGCTGGCCGTCCTTCAGCCACTCCCCGCCCTCGGCGCGGAAGAACGGCGTCCAGCGCCACACGTTCATGCCCGAACCGCGCTGGCCGCGTGCCGACCAGCCATAGACCTTGTTCGCCGGATCGCTGGTCGCCTTGACCGCGGCCACCAGATCGTCGAGCGTCTTGGGCGCCGGAATGCCCTTGGCCTCCAGAATGTCCTTGCGATACATCATCACGTCGCCGCCGCCGACGAACGGGGCGAAATAAAGCTTGCCGCCGGAGGTGGCGACATTGGCGAGATCGACGCGGAAATCCGCCAGGTCATAGGTGGCCGGCACCACGTCGGCCAGCGGATAAATCCAGCCGGCATCGACATATTCTGCCAGATTGGCCTCGTCGATATAGAGCACCTGATAGGAACCGGCGCCGGTGGAGGCATCGAGGCGGGCTTTCGCACGCCGCTCGTTCTCGCCGAGCAGCGTGATCTTCACCTCGGTGCCCCACTTCTTGTCGAATTCGCCGAGCTGGGAATCGAGCGCGGTCACCGCCGGCATGCCCTGCGCGATCACGTTGAGAACGGGCACCTTGCCCTTGCAGGCCGCCAGTTCGTCCGCGGCGGCGGCGCTGAAGGGAAGAGCGAGCAGGCAGACCGCCCCGAGCAGGGCTTGCTTCAGTGTCATGGTTTCACTCCCAGAGACTTTGTTCTTGTCGTCGTTCCTGAGTTCAGGGGCCGGCCTTGTTTGTCGGACGGTTCCCCTGCCGGCCGGCGCGCCCTGCCCGTTTCAGGCAAGGCCCGCCGCAAGCGCCACCAGTCCGGCATCGAGCTGCAGAAACTGGCGATAGCGGTCGTCATAAAAGGCGCCGAAAGCGGTTTCCGGCTCATGGCGCCGGCGGATGCGGCTCATGGCGCGCGCGGCCGTGACGAGATCGGCGTGGAGCCCGCCGGCGACCGAGGCGCACATCGCCGCGCCCAGCGCACCGACCTCGCCGGCTTCCACCACCTCCACCGGCCGCTGGCAGACATCGGCGAAGATCTGCGCCCACGGCGCCGACCGCGCCGCCCCGCCGGCAAGGCGGATCGCCTCCGGCCACCGGCCGCCGGCATGGGGCAGAATTTCCTCCGCGTGGCGACGATGCTGGAAGGCGACCCCCTCGCAGATGGCGCGGATCATGCTGGCTTCGCCATCGGTGGCCGTCAGCCCCACGAACGCCCCCTGCCGCGGCTGCGGGCCGTGCACATAGGGCATGAAGTGGCAGCGGCGGGCGAGCACCTCGCTGCCGGCAATCTTTGCCGTGGCCTCGGCCGGCGAAAGCCGGCGCCCCATGGCCCGTTCCAGATACCAGCCAAGATTGGCCGCCGACGACGGGCTGCCCTCCGCCACGAGGCGCGTCGCCCCGTCGCGATGCAGCATGTTGAGGATCGGCGGCCGCTCGGGCCGCGTGCCCGGCACCTCAAGGCCGTTGATGGCCCATGTGCCGGCAATCATCACCAGCCGGCTGCCATCGACGATGCCGGCGCCGAGTGCGCAGGCGGCCACATCCATCATGCCGCCGGCAACCGGAAGCCCCTCGGCAAGCCCGGTCTCGCGCGCCGCCGCGGCCGAAACCCGGCCGCCAACCGCAGACGAGCCGATGACCGGTGGCAGAACAGCCGCGATCTGCGGCACACCGAACGCGGCCAGCACAGCCGCAGAATAGGCCCCGCGCTCAAGGTCCATCAGGCCGCCGCCGCTGGCGTCGGTCGGGTCCGTCAGGGCTTCGCCGGTCAGGCGCAGACGGATGAAATCCTTGCAGGCCAGCCCCCAGCGGGTGCGCGCCATCACCTCCGGCTCGGC
>NZ_DAISHT010000287.1:0-3587 GCF_036822375.1 Pseudoxanthobacter sp.
CGAATCGACGAAGGTGTCCATGGTGTCGGTTTCGCGCCGCGCCGGCTTGCCGCAGTGCGGGCAGGCGACGTGCTTCCACGTCGGGTGCCGGTCCAGCGGATTGCCGGGGGTCTCGAATTCCACATCCTCCGGCAGCTTCACCGGCAGGTCGGCCTTGGGCACCGGCACGACGCCGCATGCCTCGCAGTGGATGACCGGAATCGGGCAACCCCAGTAGCGCTGACGCGAAATGCCCCAGTCGCGCAGGCGATAGTTCACCTGACGGGCGCCCTGCGGCTGACCGTGCAGAACGGCCTGCTCCAGCTTCGCGGCCACCGTCTCCTTGGCCTCCGCCACGCTCAGTCCGTCGAGGAAGCCGGAATTGAACAGCCGCCCGTCGCCGGTCAGCGCTTCCGCCCCCACCTTCAGCCCGGCCGGGTCGGTGCCTTCCGGGTGCACCACCGGAATGACCGGCAGGCCGTATCGGATGGCGAAGTCAAGGTCGCGCTGGTCGTGGGCCGGGCAGCCGAAGATGGCGCCGGTGCCGTAGTCCATCAGGATGAAGTTGGCGACATAGACCGGCAGCGTGTGGCCTTCGATGAACGGGTGCTCCACCCGCAGGCCGGTGTCGAAGCCCTTTTTCTCTGCCGTCTCGATGGCGGCGGCGCTGGTGCCGATGCGGCGGCACTCGGCCACGAAATCGGCGAGGCGCGGATCGGTCTCCGCCAGCGCCTTCGTCACCGGGTGATCGGCGGAAAGGCCGAGGAAGCTGGCGCCGAACAGCGTGTCGGGGCGGGTGGTGAACACCTCGACGCTGGTATCGCCGTTGGGGGCGGCCTCGCGCGCGAAGGCAAAGCGCACGCGCAGACCCTCCGACCGGCCGATCCAGTTCTTCTGCATCAGCCGGACCTTTTCCGGCCAGCGGTCGAGCTTGTCGAGCGCGGTCAGCAGATCCTCGGAGAAGTCGGAGATGCGCAGGAACCACTGCGTCAGCTCGCGCTGCTCCACCAGCGCGCCGGAGCGCCAGCCGCGGCCGTCGATGACCTGCTCGTTGGCGAGCACGGTCATGTCGACCGGGTCCCAGTTGACCTTGGAGGTGCGGCGATAGGCGAGGCCGGCGGCGAGGAAATCGAGGAACAGCGCCTGCTGGCGATGGTAATATTCCACGTCGCAGGTGGCGAACTCGCGCGACCAGTCCAGCGACAGGCCCATGGACCTGAGCTGCGCCCGCATGGTGGCGATGTTCTCGTAGGTCCACGCCTTGGGGTGAACCTTGTGCTGCATGGCGGCGTTTTCGGCCGGCATGCCGAAGGCATCCCAGCCCATGGGATGCAGCACGTTGAAGCCGCGGGCGCGCTTGTAGCGCGCCACCACGTCGCCCATGGTGTAGTTGCGCACGTGCCCCATGTGGATGCGCCCCGAGGGATAGGGGAACATCTCAAGCACGTAATAACGCGGCCGCGGATCCTCGTTCGGGGTCTTGAACACGGCCTTTTCGGCCCAGGCGTCCTGCCAGCGGCGTTCGGCCTCGCGGGCGTTATAGCGCTCCGTCGTCATGGTCGGCACAAATCCGGCTTCGGGTGGCCGGGCGACGGCAGCAACAGGGCGCCGGCGGGGCCACCCCTTGGGTGACACAGAATAAAGGCGGCAAGCACGGCACGGCCGCGCGTGTTGCGGCTGCGAAGCATCTTGCATTGGTGGCGGACTGTCACCAGAAATCCCCCTGCGGGTCAACTCGTCCGCGCGACGGGGCTGCCATCCGGCGGCAGCGGGGCCCGGCCGGCCGGCGCCGCGCCCGGCAGCGGGCGGCGCCCCAGGGAGAAACCAGCATGAGCGAAACCGAAATCACCGCAACCGCCGACGAGCGGCTGGAGGCCATCCGCCACCGCATCGCGCGGGCCGCGCGCACCGCCGGGCGGGCGGAAGGATCCGTCACGCTGGTTGCCGTCTCCAAGACCTTTCCCGCTGACGACGTGGCGGAACTCATCGCCTGCGGCCAGCGGGTCTATGGCGAGAACCGGGTGCAGGAGGCGAAGGCCAAGTTTCCGGCGCTGAAGGAGGCGCATCCCGATCTGGACCTGCACCTGATCGGGCCGCTGCAATCCAACAAGGCCAGAGAGGCAGTGGCGCTGTTCGATGTGATCCACACCGTCGACCGCGACAAGATCGCCGTCGCCATTGCCGAAGAGATGGCCCGGCAGGGCCGCCGGCTGAAGCTGTTCGTGCAGGTCAACACCGGCGAGGAGCCGCAGAAGGCCGGCATTCCCCCGCGCGAGGCGGCGGCCTTCGTGGCGCGCTGCCGTGACGAACTCGGCCTCGATATTGCCGGGCTGATGGCGATTCCGCCCGCCGACGAGCCGCCGGGGCCGCACTTCGCCCTGCTGCGCAAGCTCTCCGAAGAGGCGGCGGCGCCGCTGCTCTCCATGGGTATGTCGGCGGATTTCGAGACCGCGATTGCCTTCGGCGCCACCCATGTGCGGGTCGGCAGCGCGCTGTTCGGCTTCCGTCCGCGCAATCCGGTGGCCCCGCCCCGGGCCTGATGACCCTGCGGCGGGGCAGCGCGGTGCGGCCCCGCCGCGGACGCCGTCCGGCTCAGACGGCCGGGGCCGGCAGGAACACGGCGTCGGCCTGATCGAGCCGGCGGCGCAGCCGGGTGACGGCGAAGCTCTCGTCGGGGGCGCAGTTGTCCCACGTCAGCTGCTCGCCGCGGGCCACGGGCCGCGTCACGACCGAGCCTTCGGCCAGCCCCATCGGCAGCGCGGCGGCAGCGCGGGCTTCCTCCCAGCGCATGGTGTGGCCGCGGTAGTCGGTCTCGCCGATGCGGCCGAGCTTCTCGCCCGGCTTCAGGTCGCGCTTGGCGAGCGCCGTGCATTCGGCCACCGGGCGGTCGAGGGGCTGCATGTCCGGACGGCGGTACATCACCGCGCGGGCGGCCGAAAGCGGCGTCTCAAGGCTGGTCAGGTGGAACGGGCGGAACAGCGCGAAACACGGGCCGGGGCCGACCTTGAGGTCCACCATGCGTTCCAGCACCCGCGGGTGGCGCGGCTTTGCAATGCAGAACACGCCCGGCGCCACGCCCTTGCCGATGGTGTAGTCGACGCGGCCGGCCCCGGACAGCACGCCGCCATCCTCGCGCGCGCACAAAACCTGCGCCAGCACCTCGCGGGTGGCGGCGGGGCCGTGCATGCCGGGCACGTCCGGCACCAGACCGGTGGCGTTGGCGATCGCCGTCATTTCCACATTGGTCTTGGAGCCGTCGACGAATTCCACCAGCACGCGGGCATTCATGTTGCGTGCGGCGGCCTCTTCCTCATAGTCGGCCGGCACGGCAAGCGGGTTCAGGGCATTGTTCTTGCCCTTGCCGGCGGCGATGATGTCGAGCCCGATCGACTGGGCGAACGCGATCAGCTCCAGCGTGGCGGCGGGCTCGTCGCCGGCGGCGCCGGTGTAGACCACGCCGGCCTTGCGGGCCTCCTGCTTCAGGTAGCGGCCGATGGTGATGTCGGCTTCCACGTTCAGCATCACGATGTGCTTGCCGCCGGCCATGGAGGCGAGCGCCAGTTCGGTGCCGACATTGGGATTGCCGGTGGCATCCACCACCACGTCGA
>NZ_DAISHT010000288.1:0-3579 GCF_036822375.1 Pseudoxanthobacter sp.
GATCCGGCGCGGGCTGAGCCGGCGCGGCCCGGCTGATGTCAGCCGAGCGAGGCGAGGCCGGGAAAGCGATCCAGCAGCCAGAACGACAGGCGGGCCATCTGCCCGGTCAGCACCAGCACGCCGGTGGCAATCAGCAGCACGCCCATCGCCTGTTCCACGCGATGCAGATGGCGGCGGAAGCGCTGCAGCCAGCGCAGGAAGGCCGTGGAGAACAGCGCCGCCAGCAGGAAGGGAATGCCGAGCCCCAGCGAATAGGCCACCAGCAGCCGCGCACCGGCGGCGGCCGTGGCCTCGCTGCCGGCGAGAAACAGGATGGTGCCCAGCACCGGCCCGATGCACGGCGACCAGCCGAACGCGAAGGCGAGGCCCATGACATAAGCCCCGGCCGGCCCGGAGGCGAGGCGGACATCCAGCCGCGCCTCGCGGAACATCAGCCCGAACCGGAACACGCCGAGGAAGTGCAGCCCCATGGCGATGATGACGAGACCGGCCGCCCAGCCCAGCACCGGCAGCCAGGGTGCCAGCAGAGCCCCCAAAGCCGAGGCGGTGGCCCCGAGGGCGACGAACACCGTGGAGAAGCCCAGCACAAAGGCCATGGCAGCCACCAGCACACGCCGCCGGGTGCCCGCCGCGCGAACGCCCGGCCCGCCGGCCGGGCCGGCGGCGGCCAGTTCGTCCAGCGACACGCCCGCCATGAAGCAGAGATAGGGTGGCACCAGCGGCAACACGCACGGCGAAACGAACGACAGCACGCCGCCAAGCACGGCGGCGCCGACGCTGACATCCATGACCATCGCCCGCCCTGCCTCAGGAGCGGGTTTCGGCGGTGGTCTTTTCGTCGTCGCGCTGCGCCTTGTCCGCGCCGGCCGCGGCGAGATCGGTGGCCGCGAGGAAGCGGGCAACGAAATCGTCGTCCTCATCGGCATAGTCGCCGGCTTCGGACGATTCGGGCTGGCTATAATCCTCGCCGGCCAGCGCCCCGGCCATCAGATCTTCCATGCCGAGATCGGTGCCGGCGGTGCCGGCCTCCGTCTCCTCGCCGGCCTCCGCGGCCAGATCGAGATCGGCGGAAAGGTCGAAATCGGAGGACAGGCTTGCCACCACGTCATCCGCCGCCTGCGCAACGGCAAGGGCCATGGCGTCGAGATCGGCCTCGGAGGCAAGCGCGGTTTCCGGCGCGGCATCGATGGCGATGCCGGCCTCGTCCGCAGCCGCGTCCTCAAGGCCCGATTCGTCCGGGCCGGCGTCGTCGAACGACAGTTCCCCGGCCAGTTCGCCTGCCAGCCCCTCTGCCAGTTCTGCGGCAATGGCGTCGCCTTCGGCCGCGGCGATATCGTCCGCCGCGCCTTCGCCGGAAAGGTCGGACCCGTCTTCGCCGAAGTCCGCGCGGAAGTCCTCGCCCGCCCCGGCGGCGAGGCCGGCCAGATCGGCTTCAAGGCCGGCGGCCAGATCGGCGCCGATTTCATCGGAAAGCGCCTCGGCGGCCGCCCCGGTCTGCGCGGCCGGTGCAATGGCCACTGCGGCCGCACCGGCCACCGCGCCCAGAGCCGCAGTCAGGCCGGCAACCCCGAAGGCCGGCGCCTCGACATCCACCGGCGAGAGCCCCTCGCGGGCCTGCTGCTCGCGTTCCACCGACCACACATCCGGCTGGTCGCGGCCGGCCGCCTCGGCAAGGGCGCGGGCGGCGCCCACGAGAAGCAGGGTTTCAAAATCCGGGCTCGCGCCGACGCCCGGCAACGCCGCCAGCAGGCTGTCGCGCGCCCGGCCGACAACGGCAAACAGCGAGCGGTCGTCGTGGGAAGGATCGGCCGCCTCGGCAAACACCGCCAGGCGGTAACGCGTGCCGGCAATGAGGGCATCGACGGCTTCCGGCTGGGTTGCCGGCAGGCCGGCGCACGGCACCAGCACCAGCGGACGGAACGCCGCGATGCGGTCGAGCGTGACCGGCCACTGCCGCAGATAGCCGTCGGCCAGATCGGGAATGCGGTCGGCCGGCGTCAGGTCGCCCGTGAACATCACCCCGGCATCGGGCACCCACACCACCACGTCGCCCAGCGTGTGGCCGCGCCCGAGATGCATGATGCGCACCTCGCGCTCGCCTTCCCAGAGCGAAATGGAGGACCCGAACGTCAGGCCCGGCGCCACAGGCGCCAGATCGCCGGCCGGCGGCAGGCCCTGCGCCGCGCGGCGCGCGGCCATAAGCTCGCGGTTCTGGCGGCCGCGGTCGGCGATGAGGCCGCGCGTCAGCGTCGAGGTGATGATCTCGGCCTGCGGAAAGGCGGCCGCGCCCAGTGTTGCATCGGCGTGGTAATGCGTCAGCACCACCTTGCGCACCGGCTTGTCGGTGACCCGGCGCAGCGCCCCGGCCACCGCAAGGGCAGCGGCCGGCGTATCGGCGGCATCGACGAGCACGATGCCATCCGGCCCGACGATGGCACCGACAGTCGGGTGGCCGGCCAGCGAGGCGGCGTAAAGATCGTGCCCCACCTCCGTCAGCAACACGGCTTCCGGGGTTTCGTTCGGGGCAGCGGTCACATCGACCATGGGGCACTCCTCGAAAGATCGGGGCTGCGGGGCCGGGGCAGCCATGCCGGCGCGGGCAGCGGGCAGCCCCGGAACCAGACTTCCACATCAGGCGTCGCGCGCAACCGGTGCCACGACCGGCGGATGGCGCGCATTATCCGGCCGCAGCACGGAGGCGTAAACGCAAAGGCAACGGCCGGCATGGCACAGCTTCCTGAGCCCGGCAACGGGATTGATAGCGTGACGGAGCCAAATTAGCCACGATCTGGGCAAAAATGGTGCCTGCCAGTCGCCGCACCGCATCTTTGATGCCGGCGGGGCGGACAGAGCCCCCTGCCTGCCCGGAACCGGCGACGCCCGCTGCGCCCGCCTTCCGGTCCGGCACGGATTGTCCACCCGGCTGAACGGCATTGCGCAAGAGGTTATGCGAGAATGAGCGCGACCTGCATTTCCCAGACGCCCCCCGCGGCGGGCCTGCGCCTGCCGCCGGCCAGCCTGCGCGGGCTTGCCGCGGCAATGGCGGCCGCGGCGGCCGGGCTCGTCCTTTCCCTTCCCGCCCCGGCCAGTGCTGCCACCGCCTGCGGCGATCTGCGCACCCGCATGGCGACGCTCTCCGCAAGCCGCGATGGCGGCGAGATCGACGACCTGCGCGCCCGCATGGCGGCTGCCGGCTGCAACGGCTTTTCGGCCGCGGCCGCAGCGCCGCAGGCCGCCGGCGCGGTGGCAACCGGCGGGGACGCCGCCGCGCCGCCGGTGATCGCCGTGCAGGCACAGCCGCAAGGCGAGCGGCCCGACAAGTTCTTCCGCAAGCTGTTTCCGTTCTTCTTCAAGCCGGAAGAGGCCCCGCCCCCGGCCGCCCCCAAGGGCAAGCCGCGCGTGCTGGCGCCGCCGCCGAAGAGCCAGCCGAAAACCGCCGTCGGCACGCCGCACAAGCCGGTGAAGCCCGATGCCAGTGTGGAGAGCTTCCGCACCTTCTGCGTGCGCAGCTGCGACGGCTATTATTACCAGATCGGCCGCGCCACCCAGACGGCCGATTTTGCGCGCGATCAGGCCGCC
>NZ_DAISHT010000289.1:0-3578 GCF_036822375.1 Pseudoxanthobacter sp.
CTCGGCGATGCGCAGGGTCTGCGGCGTCACCACCACGCCCTGTTCGGCCAGCCGGTCGATTTCCGCCACCAGCGCATGGGGATCGAGCACCACGCCATTGCCGATGACGCCGAGCTTGCCGGGGCGCACCACGCCGGAGGGCAGAAGGCTCAGTTTGTAGCTCACACCGTCGATGACCAGCGTGTGGCCGGCGTTGTGGCCGCCCTGAAAGCGCACGACCACGTCTGCCCGCTCGGACAGCCAGTCGACGATCTTGCCCTTGCCCTCGTCGCCCCACTGCGATCCGACTACGACAACGTTCGCCATTCCTTGAGCCCTCTCCTGTTCTTGTGGCCCTGCCATCTCGTGCGCCCGGCCCCGGTTCTTTCCCGGGAAGGCCATGCGGGCGGGCGGCGGCCCTTTTCTATAGTGTGCTTTGTGCCGGGATGAAATGATCCGAACGGCCGTCTCCGTTGCGAAAAGCGGGCGGCGGCGGCGCGCGCGGCAGCAGTGGACAGGACCGGCGCGGCTGTGGCCATGTAGCAGATCAATTGTGGGTTCCGGCCGGTCACATAAAGTGCGCGGCCACCTCTTGCCAGCCACCTCTTGCCAGCCGCACGCCTTGCCCGGCCACCCGCTTGCCCGGCCGCCCGCTCTGCCCGGCAGTCCTGTCCCGCAGGGTTGCCGCACCGCAACCATACCCCCCGGCCAGCCGTGGCCAGCCGCAGGCAGTGCACCGGCCTGCGGCAACAGGAGTGCCGTCATGCCGTCTGCCCAAAGGCCGCGCGGGTTGCGCCTCATCGCCGACAACGCCTATGTGCTGCTGACGATCACCTCGCTGCTGTGGGGCGGCAACACGGTCATCGGGCGCTATGTGGCCGGCCATGTGCCGCCGATCGCGCTGGCGCAGGTGCGCTGGTCGCTCGCCTTCCTCATCCTGCTGCCGTTCGCCTTCCGCCACATGGTGAAGGACCGCACAGAGATCCGCCGCCATTTCGGCCTGCTGTGCGTCATGGCTGCAACCTCGATTTCCGCCTACAACACGCTGACCTATATCGGGCTGCAGCAGGCCACCGCCATCAGCGGCTCGCTGGTCATTTCCACTGCGCCGCTGCTGATCGGGTTCTGGTCGTTCGTGCTCTACCGCGATCGCATGACCGCCGCCCAGATCGGCGGCGTGCTGATTTCGCTGACCGGCGTCACCTTCATCATCGGCCGCGGCGATCCGGCGGTACTGCTCGGCTTCCGCTTCAACCCCGGCGATCTGATGATCGTGGCGGCGATCTTTCTCTATGCGCTCTATTCGGCGCTGCTGAAGCGGCGCCCGGCGATCCATCCGATGTCGCTGCTCGGCACCACGATGGGCCTCGGACAGGCGATGCTGTGGCCCTTCACCGCCTGGGAGATGGCCGGCGGACAGGTGATGGTGTTCGACACCACGACCGTCCTCACCCTTGCCTATGTGGTGCTGCTGGCTTCCATCGCGGCCTATTTCGCCTTCAACCGCGGGGTGGAGCTGATCGGCCCCAACCGCGCGGGGCCATTCTTCCACCTCATTCCCGTGTTCGGATCCGCTCTTGCCATTCTGTTTCTGGGCGAGCGGCCGCAGTGGTACCACGGGGTCGGCTATGTGCTGATCCTGCTCGGCATTGCCGTGACCCAGCGGCGGCCGAGACGGGCCTGAGCCGCCGCCCTTCTGCAAACCGGCCGGCAGCGGCAGGGCGATGCCTTTTTCCCCCCGGCATCGCCGGCCCCGTCCCCCTGCGGACGGCCGACCACCGATCCGTGTTTCAGGACCGCAATCCGTCCCATGATGCTCTCGCTCCACCGGCGCCTCGCCGCGCTGCTCCTCGTCTTCACCGTTCTTGCCGCCGCCGGCCTCGCCGGACCCGCCGGGCTGCGGGCAGAAGAGGCCGCCCCGGTCCCGGCGGCGACGACCGCCCCGGCCGCCGGCAGCACGGCGACACCGCCCGCGCCCGCCCCGGCTGCGGCAACCGCCCCGGCCGCGGCAACCCCGGCAGCCGCCCCCGCTGCCGCGCCCGAGGCCAGCGCGGCCGGCACCAAAGCCGCCGATACAAAGACGCTGGCGAGCGAGACCGCCGCCAAGGCGGGCGGCCTGACGGCCGGTGACATCGATACGGTTCTCGGCACGCTCAGGGACGAGACCGCCCGCACCGCGCTCATCAAGCAGCTCGAAGTGCTGCGCAGCGCGCTTGCGCCTTCCGCCGAGGCGACCAAGTCCGCAGCCACCGCCGATGCCGTGAACACCGCCGTTTCGCAGGCCGCCGACAAGGTGGCCACCAACGTGCAGATGATCTACGGCCGCCTGACCTTTGCCGTCACCACGCTGCCGAGCCTCTGGAACGAAGCGGGCAAGGCGCTTTCCACGCCGGAGGGCCGGGCCGGCCTCATGCGGCTGCTGGCCACCGTCGCCGGCACGCTGGCGGTTGCCTTCGCGGCGTTCTGGAGCGTTGCGGCGCTGCTGCGCCGGCCGCGGCGCGAGCTGGAGCGCCATGCGGTCAACGCCCACCCGGCCGCCCGCGTCATCTTCGGCCTGCTGCGCATGGCGGCCGACCTGCTGCCGCTGGCCGCCTTCGCGCTGGTCGCCACCGGCGTGCTGGAGATCCTCCCGCCCGAGCGCGCCACCGATGCGCTGGTCGTCACGCTGATCGACGCCACGCTCGTTGCCGGCTTCGTGGGTGTGCTGCTGCGGCTGGTGCTGGCCCCGCAGGTGCGGGCCCTGCGCCTCGTGCCGCTGGACGACGAGACCGCACGCCGGCTGTTCACCTCGGCGGTGCGGATCGTGCATCTGGGCGTGTGGGGCTATTTCGTGCTCGATTCGCTCTATCTGTTCGGGCTGCCGCCGCAGTCGCGCTGGGCGCTGCTGTTCCTGCTCGGTCTCATCATCATGGCTGCGGCCATCAGCTTCGTGCTGCGCTGGCGGCGCGATTTCGGCGCCTTCCTGCACTCCTGCGTCATGCCGGGGCGCTGGTACACCCCGCTCATGCGCTGGCTGGCGCAGGCCTGGTACGTCATCGCCTGCATCTACATCGTGCTGCTCAGCGGCGTGCTGGCGCTGCAGATCTCCGGCGGCTTCGAGGTGCTGTTCCGCGCCGCGTGGATCACCGCGGGCGTGCTGGTGCTGGTGCCGTTCCTCAGCGCGCTGGTGCAGCGCTGGGTGAAGGCCAGAAAGACCAGGCAGAGTTTCCTCACCTCCGACCACGGCCAGCGCATCCGCGCCCTCATCGGCCGGCTGCTGACCGCCGCCATCTGGATCGCGGGCACGGTGCTGCTGCTGGAAAGCTGGGGGCTCGGGATCGTCGCCTTCCTGCTCTCGGAAGGCGGCCGCGCGCTGACCCGCGTGTTCGGCTCCATCCTGACGGCCGTCGTCACCGCCCTGATCGTGTGGGAGACGGTGAACGGCATGATCGAAACGCGCCTCAACGTCAGCGACGGCGACAAGCGCGTGCTGTCCTCGCGCGCCCGCACGCTGCTGGTGTTCGTGCGCAACATGCTGATGATTTCGCTGATCGTGGTGGTGACCCTGATCACGCTGTCGCAGCTCGGCATCAACATCGCCCCGCTGCTGGCCGGTGCCG
>NZ_DAISHT010000290.1:0-3574 GCF_036822375.1 Pseudoxanthobacter sp.
CAGTCGATCGGTTCCGGCGGCGGCATCAAGCAGATCAAGGCCGGCACCGTCACCTTCGGCGCCTCCGACATGCCGCTGAAGCCGGAAGCGCTGGCCGAGGCCGGCCTCGTGCAGTTCCCGACCGTGATCGGCGGCGTGGTGCCGGTCATCAACCTGCCCGGCCTGAAGCCCGGCGAACTGGTGCTGGACGGCCCGACGCTGGCCGCCATCTTCCAGGGCAAGATCACCGCGTGGAACGACCCGGCGATCGTGAAGCTCAATCCGGGCCTGTCGCTGCCCTCCACCGCCATCGCCGTGGTGCACCGTTCGGACGGCTCGGGCACGACCTTCGTGTTCTCGTCCTACCTCTCGCAGGTCTCTGACGGCTGGAAGAGCGAAGTCGGCGCCAACTCCTCGCTGCAGTGGCCGGTCGGCATCGGCGCCAAGGGTAACGAGGGCGTGGCCGCCAACGTGACCCAGACCGGCGGTTCGATCGGCTATGTCGAATATGCCTATGCCAAGCAGAACAACATTCCGTTCGCGAGCCTCGTGAACAAGGACGGCAAGACCGTTTCCCCGACCGCCGATGCCTTCCAGGCCGCCGCTTCGGCCGTGGACTGGAAGAACGCGCCGGGCTTCTATGCCATCCTGACCAACGAGCCGGGCGAGAAGACCTGGCCGATCTCGGCCGCCACCTTCATCCTCGTCCACAAGAACCCGAAGGACCCGGCGGCCGTTGCCGAGGCCCTGAAGTTCTTCGCCTGGGCCTATAAGGACGGCGATGCGATGGCCGATCAGCTGGCCTATGTGCCGCTGCCGGACAGCGTCGTGGGTCTGGTCGAGGCCTCGTGGGCCGAGATCACGGCCGACGGCAAGCCGGTCTTCACGAAGTGATCCCCTTCAGGGCCGCATCCGCAGCACGGCGGCCGCGGTCCTGAAACCATCCGTTTGCCGCCGCCGTGTCAGAACTGACGCGGCGGCGGTTCTCCACCACGGGGGCAGTCCGCTTCGGCGGCAGGGCCACGTGGCGCGGCCCGCCGTCGAGTGATGGGGTTCAGAGCGCGACATGGTTGAGATGACCGTAGAACATCAAGCGGGCGCCGGCCCGTCGTCCAATACGCTGAAGCGGTTCGCCGTGACCGACATCTCGTTCCGCGGCCTGACATGGTTCGCGGCGATTCTGGTGCTCGCCGTGCTCGGCGGCGTCATGATCGCGCTGATCATCGGCTCTGCGCCGGTGTTCCGGGAATTCGGCCTGAATTTCATCTTCTCGCAGGCCTGGAACCCGGTGACCGAACAGTTCGGGGCGCTCGGGCCGATCTACGGCACGCTCATCACCTCGGCCATCGCGCTGCTGATCGCGGTGCCGGTCGGCGTGGGCATCTCGATCTTCCTGACCGAGAACTGCCCCCGGCCGCTGCGCCGGCCGATCGCCATCGCCATCGAACTGCTGGCCGGCATTCCCTCCATCATCTACGGCATCTGGGGCCTGTTCGTGTTCGCCCCGTTCATGCAGGCCTATGTGCAGCCGTTCCTGATCTCCGCGTTCGGCAACGTGCCGGGGCTCAACATGCTGTTCGCCGGCCCGCCCTACGGCATCGGCGTGCTGACCGCCTCGTTCATTCTGGCGATCATGGTGCTGCCGTTCATCTCCTCCATCACCCGCGACGTGTTCGAGACCGTGCCGCCGATGCTGAAGGAATCGGCCTACGGCCTCGGCTGCACCACGTGGGAAGTGGTGATGAAGGTGGTGCTGCCCTTCACCCGCGTCGGCGTCATCGGCGGCGTCATGCTGGCCCTCGGCCGGGCGCTGGGCGAGACGATGGCCGTGACCTTCGTGATCGGTAACGCCCACCGTATTTCCGCCTCCATCCTGGCGCCGGGCACCACGATTTCCGCCACCATCGCCAACGAATTCGCGGAAGCCGACGGCGAGCTTTACACCGCCGCCCTGCTCGGCCTCGGCCTCATTCTGTTCGTCATCACGCTGATCGTGCTGGCGGCTGCGCGCTACATGCTGATGCGCATCGAAAAGCGTCTCGGCTGAGGAAGGGCCGCTCACCCATGTATGCGACGAGAAAACTCCGCAACGCCCTGTTCATGACGCTGGCCACCGCGGCCGCCGTGTTCGGCCTGTTCTGGCTGGTGATGATCCTGTGGGGCCTGCTGTGGGAAGGCATCTCGGGCCTGAGCCCGGCGGTCTTCACCCAGATGACGCCGCCGCCGGGCTCTGCCGGCGGCCTCTTGAACGCCATCGTCGGCAGCGTGATCATGACGGCGATCGCCGTCATCATCGGCACGCCGATCGGCATCCTCGCCGGCACCTATCTGGCCGAATACGGCCGCTACACCCGGCTGGCGCAGGTGGTGCGCTTCATCAACGACATTCTGCTGTCGGCGCCGTCCATCGTCATCGGCCTGTTCATCTACGAGATCATGGTGGCGCCGATGGGCCACTTCTCCGGCATCGCCGGTGCCATCGCGCTGTCGGTGATCGTGATCCCGGTGGTGGTGCGCACCACGGAGAACATGCTGCTGCTGGTGCCGAACCACCTGCGCGAAGCCGCCACCGCGCTGGGCGCGCCGCAGTGGTTCGTCATCTCCAGGGTGGCCTACAAGGCGGCCAAGGCCGGCATCGTCACCGGCGTGCTGCTGGCGGTGGCCCGCATCTCCGGCGAAACCGCGCCGCTGCTGTTCACGGCCCTCGGCAACCAGTTCTGGTCGACCGATCTCTCGGCGCCCATGTCCAGCCTGCCGCAGGTGATCTTCCAGTTCGCTCTCAGCCCCTATCCGGACTGGCAGCGCCTCGCCTGGGCCGGTGCCCTCATCATTACCCTTGCGGTGCTTGCCCTCAGCATCTTCGCCCGCACGCTTATCAAGTCCGGAAACGACCGATGAACATGCCAGCCATCGACGCCACCGCTTCGCAGGGCCTCCGCGAGAAGGTCTCGATCCGGAACCTGTCGTTCTTCTACGGCGAGACCAAGGCGCTGAAGAACATCAACCTGCCGCTCTACGACCGCCACGTCACGGCGTTCATCGGGCCGTCGGGCTGCGGCAAGTCCACGCTGCTGCGCATCCTGAACCGCATCTACGAGCTTTATCCGCGTCAGCATGCGGAAGGCGAGGTGCTGCTGGACGGCGAGAACGTGCTCGGCCCGAAGCAGGACCTCAACCAGCTGCGCGCCAAGATCGGCATGGTGTTCCAGAAGCCGACGCCGTTCCCGATGACCATCTGGGACAACATCGCCTTCGGCATCCGCCTTTATGAGCGCCTGCCGCAGTCGGAGCTGGAAGGCCGCATCGAATACGCGCTGCGCAAGGCGGCGCTGTGGGACGAGGTGAAGGACAAGCTGCATTCCAGCGGCATGGGCCTTTCCGGCGGCCAGCAGCAGCGCCTGTGCATCGCCCGTTCGGTGGCGGTGAAGCCGGAAGTGATCCTGTTCGACGAACCCTGCTCGGCGCTGGACCCGATCTCCACCGGCAAGATCGAAGAACTGATCGACGAGCTGAAGGTGGACTATACCATCGCCATCGTCACCCATAACATGCAGCAGGCGGCGCGCGTGTCGAAGTACACCGCCTTCATGTATCT
>NZ_DAISHT010000291.1:0-3537 GCF_036822375.1 Pseudoxanthobacter sp.
CGACTACTTCCTTGCCGGGCGTGCGGTTCGGGTTTCCCGTTCCAAGCGTTGGCTTCTTCACCCTGCAGGCTGGCCGTTTCAGCGGTTGTCGTCTGCGGAAGAGGAAGCGATTCGGCCTTCATTCGCCCGCCGGTCTGCCCTCTGGCATGCCGGCGACCGGGTCTTCCGGCCGGACGGCCGCCGTCTCCACAGCGGCGCCGAAGGGTCGTCTGCACCCCGGACCGGGTCAACCGTCCTGCCTGTGGAGTGCCCACGATGACGGATCGTATTGTCGATTTCCTGCGTTCGCGACGTCCCGAGGGTCCCTGCCTCGTGGTTGACCTCGATGTCGTGCGCGAGAACTTCCGCGCTTTCCGGCACTCCATGCCGGACACCCGCATTTTCTATGCGGTAAAGGCCAATCCGGCGCCGGAGATCCTCTCCACCCTTGCCGAAATGGGCTCGTGCTTCGACTGCGCTTCCGTTGCCGAAATCGAGATGGCGCTGGCCGCCGGCGCTACGCCGGACCGCATCTCCTATGGCAACACCATCAAGAAGGAGCGCGATATTGCGCGCGCCTTCGCCCTCGGCATCGGCCTCTATTCGGTGGACTGCGAGGCCGAGGTCGACAAGATCGCCCGTCAGGCGCCGGGCGCGCGCGTGTTCTGCCGCATCCTGTGCGACGGCGCGGGTGCGGAATGGCCGCTGTCGCGCAAGTTCGGCTGCGAGCCGGAAATGGCGGCCGGCGTGCTGGAGCACGCCTACCGCAACGGGCTCGATGCCTATGGCGTGTCGTTCCATGTCGGCTCGCAGCAGGCCAACACCGAGGCCTGGGACGGGGCGCTGGCAACGGCGGCGGGGCTGTTCCGCGAGCTGGCCGAGCGCGGCATCCGGCTGCGCATGGTCAATCTCGGCGGCGGTTTCCCGACCCGCTACCTGCGCGACGTGCCGGGCGTGCCGAACTACGGCCAGTCGATCCTCGATGCGATCAGCCGTCATTTCGGCAACCGCCTGCCGGAAACCATCATCGAGCCCGGCCGCGGCATGGTCGGCGGTGCCGGCATCATCAAGGCCGAGGTGGTGCTGATCTCCCGCAAGCAGGCTGACGATCCCGTCCGCTGGGTCTATCTCGACATCGGCAAGTTCGGCGGCCTCGCCGAGACCATGGACGAGGCGATCCGCTACCCGATCCGCACGCTGCGCGACGACGGTCCGTCCGCGCCCTGCGTGCTGGCCGGCCCGACCTGCGATTCCGCCGACGTGCTCTACGAGAAGACGCCCTACCCGCTGCCGATCTCGCTGGAGATCGGCGACGAAGTGCTGATCGAGGCCACCGGCGCCTACACCACGACCTATTCGGCAGTTGCCTTCAACGGCTTCCCGCCGCTGCAGTCCTACGTGATCTGAGCCTGAAGGTCCGCCCGCCGGAAACCCGGCGGCCGCGCACCGGCAGCAACAGCCCCCGTGTCGCCCCCCGGCGGCGCGGGTGCGGTGTGCTGCCCGGGTGCCTGCGGCTGCCCGTTCCGGGTGCTTCCTCAACCCCCGCTTCGGGAGGTTTGATCCCATGATCGTCATTCGCGACGAAGTGGCGGCCGATACCGGCGCCCGCGAGGCGCTGCTCGACCGGGTGTTCGGGCCGGCGCGTTTCCTCAAGTCTTCGGAACGCATCCGCAAAGGCCGCCTGCCGGCCGAAGGGCTGGCACTGACCGCCGAGGACGACGGCCGCCTCGTCGGCACCGTGCGGCTGTGGCCGGTTTCGGCCGGCGGCCGTCCCGCGCTTCTGCTCGGCCCCATTGCCGTCGATCCGGCCCTGCAGGGGGCCGGCCTCGGCAGCCGGCTGATGCGGCACGCGCTCGGCATCGCCCGCGCAGCCGGCCATGGCGCCGTGCTGCTGGTGGGCGACCCGGAATATTATATCCGCTTCGGCTTTTCGGCCGTCCTCACCGACGGGCTCACCATGCCGGGCCCGACCGAACGGCGCCGCTTTCTGGCGCTGGAACTGAGCGAGGGCGCGCTTGCCGGCGCCCGCGGCCGCGTGGTGCCAACCGGTGCACGGGCCGGCAGCCGCACGGCCCGCCCGGCCGCAGCGGCACGCATCGCCGCCTGACCCCGGTCCGCACGGACCCGGTCGGCATGAATCCGGTCGTCATGAATCCGGTCGGCGGAAACCCGGCCGCCTGATTCGCTGGCCGGCGGCCGGCACCGCCCTTATCCGCCCCCCATCCCTGCCCCGCCCCGCCCCGGCCGGCTGCCGCGGCGGGGCGCTGCCGTGTCACGCCCCTCACAACATCTTGATCGGACGGGCATTCCTGCCGGCGCCGGGCGCTGTCACACGCCCGTCGCCGAGCCCGGCTTGGATCGGAACCGAGCCGCCGGCCGCTGCCCGCAAAAGACGCCGGATTGCTTTTCCCGCAACGGGACGCGAGAACTAGGGCGCAAATCAGCGTCGCCTCTGACGCAAAGGAGAGTGGAAGAATGACAGACTGGCCCGTTTACGCCCGCATCGATGGACCCGTTGTGCTGATCGGACTCGGCTCGATCGGACGGGGCACGCTGCCGCTGATCGAGCGCCATTTCGAATTCGACCGCTCCCGGTTCGTTGCCATCGATCCCCTGACCACCCATCAGGCACTGGCCGAATCCTATGGTGCGCGCTTCATTCAGGCCGAGCTGACGCCGGAGAACTATCGTGCGCTGCTGACGCCGCTGCTGTCCGGCCCCGGTCGCGGCTTCTGCATCAACCTGTCGGTCGACGTGTCGTCGGTCGCCATGATGGAACTCTGCCGCGAACTCGGCGCCCTCTACATCGACACCGTGGCCGAGCCGTGGAAGGGCTTCTATTTCGACAACAGCAAGGGCCCGGCCGACCGCTCCAACTATGCCCTGCGCGAAGCCGTGCTGGAGGCGCGCCGCCGCAGCCCCGGCGGACCGACCGCGGTTTCGTGCTGCGGGGCCAATCCGGGCATGGTGTCGTGGTTCGTCAAGCAGGCGCTGATGAACATCGCCGCCGAAACCGGCCTTGAGATCGAGGCGCCGAAGTCGCGCGAGGCATGGGCCGATCTGGCCGCCACGCTCGGCGTGCAGGGCATCCACATTGCCGAGCGCGACACCCAGCGCGCCCGCGAGCCGAAGCCCGACAACGTGTTCGTCAACACCTGGTCGGTGGAAGGCTTCGTGTCGGAAGGTCTGCAGCCGGCCGAACTCGGCTGGGGCACCCACGAAACGTGGATGCCGGAGACCGGCCGCACCCACACCGGCGGTTGCGGCGCGGCGATCTATCTGCTGCAGCCCGGCGCCAACACCCGCGTGCGCACCTGGACCCCGCTGACCGGTCCGCACTACGGCTTCCTCGTCACCCACAACGAGGCGATCTCGATTTCCGACTACTACACCCGGCGGGCGGCAGACGGCGCGGTCACCTATCGTCCCACCTGCCACTACGCCTACCACCCGGCCAACGATGCCGTGCTGTCGCTGCACGAGATGTTCGGCGCAGAAGGGCTGATGCAGCCGTCGTGGAAGATCCTGTCGGAAGACGAGATCGTCTATGGCCGCGAC
>NZ_DAISHT010000292.1:0-3517 GCF_036822375.1 Pseudoxanthobacter sp.
CGGTGTGGGTCTTCTTGGCGATGAAGTCGAACACCTTGCCGTCCTTCAGGCCGTAATCGGCGATGCGATCGACATGGCCGTTCTGGTCGAAATAGATCGCCAGAATCCGCTGGTCGACGACCTTCGGCATCATGAAGGCGACCGACCGCACGGTCTTCTGCGAGATGTAGTAGAACGCCTCGTTGCCGATGGTGCTGGTGGTGGAGGGCGTGCCGAGGGCCAGCAGCACCTGCTCGCGGCTGGCGCCGATGGGCACCTGCTGCAGGGTGTCCTCACCCAGAACATAGCCGTGGACATAGGTTTCGCTGGCGCAGCCGGCGAGCGGCAGGGCGCCGACGAGGGCCACGCCGGCCACGAGGGCCCGCAGCCGGCCGGTCCGCACCGGACGCCTGCCGGCGGGCGCTCCCGCGCTCATGCCGGCTTTGGATTCGCCGGCTTCGGATTCGCAAGGGTCGATATGGGCATCGGCGCGCTGCACCTTGGCTTCCTCCAGAACCTCAACAGGGACGGTCCGAGGACCGGCCGGATATCTGCCTGCCACGGCCGCCGCCGGACGGGCAAGGGCGAACGGGCAAGGGCGGGCATGAGCAAACGGGCACGGGCGGGCGGGCGCAACCGCGGGCCCGTCCATCCGCCTTCTTATTGCGTGCGATGGCGGCGGCGGCATGTCAACGGGGGCCGTGCAACGCGGTATTTCGCAGCGTGCGCTGCAGCAGCCCCCGGAAGCGTGAAAATCGTGCGGGCCGGACCCCGCCCGGCGCCCGGCCATCCGGCCGCGGCGCGCCGTGTGCGGCCGGCGCCCGCACCGGCACAAGCCCGCAGCCTGCAACAGGCCCGCGGCCTGCGCACCCGCAGCCGCGTGCGAACCCGGACCGGGGCCCATTTGCCGGCCGCCTCGCGCCGGCACCGGGCGGGCGGCAACCGCTGCGGCCCGGGGGGGCGCCCGAAGCAGGGCCTCCGTGGCCGCCACCGCCGTTTCCCCCATTGCCACGCCCCCGGTCGCCGCTTCCCCCGGTTACGGCTTTCCTGTCGCCATGCCACCCGGTGCCATGCCACCCGGTGCCATGCCTCCCGGTGCCATGCCTCCCATTGCCATGCGCCCTCCCGGTCTCTGCACCGGCCTGCATCTGCGCCTCCGGGCGTCTGCGCCGGCCTTGTGCCGGCCGGCATTGCCAGCGGCCGGCCCGGCGGTCATTATTGCTCATCGCCGGCCCGCTGCGGGCGCGCGCGTTGCGCCGCCTGTCGCGTCGCTCCGGCTCCGCCCCGCCGTCTTGCGGCCGGGTTTCCCTTCACCCCGGCCGCCCGTGGCGGCCCCTTTGCTGCGGCTTCATGATCGTCCGTCTCTTTCGTCGCCGCGACCGGCGCCCGCGGGCGCTCTACGCCGCGGTCGTGGCGCAGGCCCGCCATCCGGCCCTCTATCGCCGGCTGGGGGTGGCCGACAGCGTCGACGGCCGTTTCGACATGATCGTGCTGCACGCCGTTCTGGTGTTCCGCCGCCTGCGCGAGGCCGGGCCGGGAATGGCCGGGCCGATGCAGGACCTGCTCGACCTTTTCCTCAGCGATATGGACGGCGCGTTGCGGGAGATGGGTGTCGGGGATCTTGCGGTTCCGCGCCGGATGCGCGACATGGCAGCAGCCTTCTACGGCCGGCTTGATGCCTATATCGGCGCGCTGGACGACGGCTCGCAGCCGGTGCTGGCGGCGGCGATCGCGCGCAATGTGTTTGCGGGCACGCCGGCCGCGGCGCAGGCGGCTGCGCTCAGCGCCTATGGTTTCGCCGCGGCTGACAGCCTTGCCGGGCAGGGCGTGGATGACATTCTTTCCGGCCGCGTGGCGTTTGCCGATCCGGCCGATTTTGCAACCGGAGTTCCGGCATGAACCCGCCTTCCGAACACAGCCCGCCTTCCGAAAAGCCGCCGCTGTCGCACCCGGTCAGCGTGCGTGAAATCGGCGATGCCACGGTGAATGTGGTCTTCACGGCCACGCCGGCCGAGTGCCGCGCACTGGCCGCCAGCCTCTCCGTCCTGTCGGTGGAGGCGCTTTCGGCGCACTTTGCCCTGCGCGGCCGCCGCGACGGCCGGGTGATGGTGGAGGGCCATGTGAGCGCGAAGGTGGTGCAGGCCTGCGTGCTGTCGCTGGAGCCGGTGCCGGCTGCGCTGGAAGATGATGTGGACATCACCTTTGCCCCGCCCGCGTGGTTCCAGCGCCGGCCGGCGGAGCCGGAGGTCGATCTCGATGCCTTCGGCGAGGATCCGCCGGACCTGCTGGAGGGCGATATCCTCGACCTTGGCGCGCTGGCGGCGGAGTTCGTCGCCCTCGGGCTCGATCCCTATCCGCGGGCGCCGGGCGTGTCGTTCACCGAGGTCGATACCGACCCCGACGGCGCGCCGGAAAAGCCCTCGCCGTTCGCGGCGCTGAAGCGCCTGAAACCGGACGGCAACTGATGCGCGCCGGCAACGCACGCCATGCACGCAGAGCCGAGTTGAGCGCAAGGACGGTTGCCAGCGTCGGAGGAATCGCTATGGTCGCCCGTCCGTTGGGTTATCCGGCTGCACCGGGTGCGGTGGCCGCCGACGGGGTTTCGCGATGCGGGAGCACGCGCGCGGAAGACACAGCGGGGATCTGAGCGGATGCCGAAGCAAGTCACCTTATCGCTCGACGCCATGGGGGGCGATCGGGGAGCCGAGGTGGTCGTGCCGGGCGCTGCGATCGCCCTCGAACGCTGCCCGTCGCTGCGGCTGCGGCTCTATGGCGATCTGGCCACGATGCAGCCGCTGGTCGATGCCCACCCGCGTGTGAAGGCGGCCGCGGATCTGGTGCACTGCGAAGTCGCCGTGGGCATGGACGAGAAACCCAGTCAGGCGCTGCGCCACGGCCGGTGGAAGTCGTCGATGTGGCGCGCCATCGAGGCGGTGAAGACCGGCGATGCCGATGCCGCCATCTCGGCCGGCAACACCGGCGCGCTGATGGCCATGGCCAAGTTCTGCCTGCGCACCCTCGACGGCGTCGAGCGGCCGGCCATTGCCGCCGTGTGGCCGACGCTGCGGGGCGAATCAATCGTGCTCGACTGCGGCGCCACCATCGGTGCCGATGCCCAGCAACTCGTCGACTTTGCCATTCTCGGCGGGGCCATGGCGCGCGTCGTTCTTGGCGTGCCGGTGCCGTCGGTGGGGCTGCTCAATGTGGGCGTCGAAGAGGTCAAGGGTATTGAGGAGATCCGCGCCGCCGGCCGCCTGCTGCGCGCCAACCCCTTGCCGACGCTGCGCTATCACGGCTTCGTCGAAGGCGACGACATCGGCGCCGGCACGGTCGACGTGGTGGTGACGGAAGGTTTTTCCGGCAATATCGCCCTGAAGGCGGCCGAAGGCACGGCCAAGCAGATCGCGTCATTCCTGCGCGGCGCTATGGGCCATTCGCTTCGCACCAAGATCGGGTATCTTCTGGCACGGCCGGCGTTTGCGCTGCTCAAAGAAAAGCTCGATCCGCGCAAGTCCAACGGGGGCGTGTTCCTCGGGCT
>NZ_DAISHT010000293.1:0-3481 GCF_036822375.1 Pseudoxanthobacter sp.
TTGGCTAGCGGCTTCGTGTCGCGCCTGGGGATGGAGCGGAACAGCACCATCTCCAGAAGCTCGTAATCGGCCAGCGCATCGGCTCCGGCAGTGCGAAAACGCTGCCGGAGCCGGTCGCGATGGCCTTCGCCGTCAATCTTGCGGCCGGCTTCGGAAAGGCCGGCCGGCCGCCGGGCCCCGGACGCACCGGCCTCGTCGTCGGCCATCGGCGCCCCTCCCGATCTCAGCCGCGCAGCGAGCGCGGCGGGAAGATGCCGGCAGGCGAGGTGGTGAAAATCTCGCAGCCGGTTTCCGTCACGCCGACGGCGTGCTCGTACTGCGCCGACAGCGAGCGGTCGCGGGTCACCGCGGTCCAGCCGTCGGACAGCACCTTCACATGCGGGCGGCCCAGATTCACCATCGGCTCGATGGTGAAGATCATGCCCGGCTTCAGTTCCACGCCCTCGCCCGGGCGGCCGTAATGCAGGATGTTCGGCACATCGTGGAACAGCCGCCCGAGACCGTGGCCGCAGAAATCCTGCACCACCGAGCAGCGCTCGCCCTCCACATAGGACTGGATGGCATAGCCGATGTCGCCGGTGGTGTTGCCCGGCTTCACGGCCGCGATGCCGCGCAGCAGCGACTCATAGGTCACCTCCAGCAGCCGTTCGGCGGCGCGCCGCAGGTTGCCGACCGCATACATACGGCTGGAATCGCCATGCCAGCCATCGACGATGTAGGTGACGTCGATGTTGACGATTTCGCCCTCGCGCAGCGGCTTGTCGTTGGGAATGCCGTGGCACACCACATGGTTGATCGAGGTGCAGGTGGAGCGGCGATAGCCGCGATAATAAAGCGTCGCCGGAAAGGCGTCGTTCTCCAGCCCGAATTCATAGACGAATCGGTCGATGGCATCGGTGGTAACCCCCGGCCTGACGATATCGTCGAGCGCATCGAGGCAGCGCGCCGTCACCTGTCCGGCACGCATCATGCCTTCGAACGCGGCCTTGTCGTAAAGACGAATCTGGCCGGTATTCTTCAGCGGCGCGGTCGCCGCATCCACATAGGTCACCATCTCAAACGGTCCAATCCTTCTCAGCCGGTCATGTCCGCCGGCGCTGCCGCGACGGCCCGGGCGGTGCCCGGCGGCACCGCTGCGGCCGGAGTGCGGCACGGTTCGGCCAGACATTCAGGAACCCCATATAGGAACCCCCGCACGGCCCTGCACGGGGCCGGCGATCCGTTCCGGGCAGGGGGCCCGGCCGTCGCACCGTGCGGCGGTCGCTGCCCTGCCGGTGCGGGCCGGCGCTGCCGGTCTACACGATTGCCACGGCGTCCGTCACTGTAATGGCTTCGGGGGTGATGGCACAACGCCAGGCATAGGCCTCCACGCCGGCCGCCCGCGCCGCGGCGAATGCCTTCGCATAGGCCGGGTCGATGTCGGCGGCAATGGCCATCGTGCGGGCATCGGGGCGCTGGATGAGAAACACCATCGCCGCGCGGTGGCCCTGCGCCACCATGGCCGACAGTTCCGCCAGATGCCGGGCGCCGCGCGCGGTGACGGAATCGGGAAATTCCGCCGCGCCGGGCCTGCGCATCAGGTGCACGTTCTTCACTTCCACATAGGCGCGGGGCCGGGCATCGTCTTCCAGCAGGATGTCGACGCGGCTGCGCTCGCCATAGGCAACCTCGCGGCGCAGCCGCGCATAGCCGGTAAAGGGCGCCAGCGCGCCGGCGGCGATGGCATCGGCCACGAGGGCGTTCGGGTGAGCGGTGTTGATGCCGACGAGCACGCCGTCGGCCTCCAGCAGTTCCAGCGACAGCGGCAGCTTGCGCTTCGGGTTATCGGAGCGCGACACGAACACCCGGCTGCCGGGCGCGTTGAGGCCGGTCATGGCGCCGGGATTGGCGCAGTGCACCGTTTCCACGACGCCGCCGGGAAATTCCACATCGGCCAGAAAGCGCTTGTAGCGGCGGATCAGCCGGCCTTCGGCGAGAGGGGCGGCAAAGCGCATCGCCGGTCAGCCCATCAGCAGCGCGTCGTCTTCGATCTCCTGCCCGCGCACCTTGCGGAACATGGCGACGAGATCGTCGACACCGAGGCCGGCGCGGGCATTGCCCGCCACGTCCAGCACGACCTTGCCCTCGTGCAGCATGAAGGTGCGGCTGCCCACGGCCAGCGCCTGTTTCATGGAGTGCGTCACCATCAGTGCCGTCAGGCGGTGTTCGGTCACCAGCCGGGCGGTAAGGGACAGCACGAAATCGGCCATATGCGGATCGAGCGCAGCGGTGTGCTCGTCCAGCAGCAGCACTTTGCAGGGCGAGAGCGTGGCCATGACCAGCGATACGGCCTGCCGCTGGCCGCCCGAAAGCAGGCCCATGCGGTCCTTCAGGCGGTTTTCAAGGCCAAGACCCAGCGTGGCGATGCGCTCGGCGAACAGCCGCCGCCGGCCCGCTGTGGCCGCCGGGCCGAAACCGCGCAGCCGGCCGCGGCTGGCGGCCAGCGCCATGTTCTCCTCAATGGTGAGGTTGGCGCACGAGCCGGCAAGCGGATCCTGAAACACGCGCGCCACAAGGCCGGCACGCCGGGCGGTGGACCACCGCGTCACATCCGTGCCGCCGATCAGGATGCGGCCGCGGGTGACGCCGACATCGCCGGCGAGCGCACCCAGCAGCGTCGACTTGCCGGCGCCGTTGGAGCCGATCACGGTGACGAACTGGCCTTCCGGGATGCTCAGATCGATGGTGTCGATCGCCTTCTTTTCCAGCGGCGTGCCGCGGCCGAAGGTGATGCCGATATCGTCGATGCGGATCATGTGGGCGGCGGCGGCATCCGCGCCGGCCGCACCCGGACGGGCCGGACTGACTGTGACGGAGCTCATGCCGCCCTCCCGGATTTCCTGAGGCGCGGCAGCACCAGCGCCACGGCCACCAGCACGGCGGTGACCAGATTGAGGTCGGAGGCCTGCAGGCCGATGGCATCGGCGGAAAGGGCGAACTGGATGCAGATGCGGTAGATGACCGACCCCACGACGCAGGCGGTGAGCGCAATCCACAATGTGCGGCTCGGCAGCAGCGTTTCGCCGACGATGACGGCGGCAAGGCCGACCACGATGGTGCCGACGCCCACGGTGACATCGGCAAAGCCGTTGATCTGGGCGAACAGCGCGCCCGCCAGCCCGACCAGCGCGTTGGAAAGCCCCATGCCGACATAGGTGTGCAGGCTGGTGGAAACGCCCTGCGCCCGCGCCATGCGGGCATTGGCGCCGGTGGCCCGCATGGCGAGCCCGAACTCGGAGGTCAGGAAGCGCGCCAGCAGCACCACCACCAGCACCACCAGCACCGCCAGCATGATCGGGCGCACCCAGTAATCCGGCAGGCCGAACAGCCCTTCGAACGGCGACAGCACGGTCTTCTGGTTGATGAGGGCGACATTCGGCCGGCCCATGACGCGCAGGTTGATGGAGAACAGCGCGATCATGGTGAGAATGGAGGCGAGCAG
>NZ_DAISHT010000294.1:0-1213 GCF_036822375.1 Pseudoxanthobacter sp.
CGCGACCAGCCCAACGACCTGATGGCATGGAACGCCGACGGCACCCGCATGCCGGCGCGCATGCACGGCGAATATCTGCGCCGGCTGTTTCTGGAAGATGCGCTGGCCGAGGGGCACTACCGCGTCGGCGGCAGCCCCGTGGTGGTGAGCGATATTCGCGTGCCGATGTTTGTCGTCGGCACCGAGACCGATCACATTGCGCCGTGGCGCTCGGTGTTTAAAATCCATCTGCTCAACGATGGCGACATCACGTTCGTGCTCACATCGGGCGGGCACAACGCCGGCGTGGTCAACGAGCCGGGTCACCGCGGGCGTCGCTATCGCCTGAAGGAGCGCCCGGCCGACGCGCGCTATGTCAGCCCCGACGACTGGCTGGCAAGCGCGCCCGTGACCGAAGGGTCGTGGTGGCCGGCGTGGACGGAATGGCTGACCGGACACAGCACGGGCAGCCGCCCGGCACCGGCCATGGGCTCGCAGCGGTTCGCGCCGCTGTGCGATGCGCCGGGCACCTACGTGCTCGTGCACTGAAGACCGGCGAAGACGCGGGCCGCGGCGGGGTGCCGCCGCCGGCCCTGCGCACCCGCCGGCCTGCGGCGGCCGGATGCCCCGGCGCGCCTCACGCTCCGGCGCGGTTTTTCCGCGGGAGCCACCGGTCCGTTGCCGTGGGCTGCGGGCCTGCACCGGTTTCCTGAAGAGCGGATAGCAATCCGCCGGGAGAAATGCGCATGTCAGCAGAAATGGATACCGCGAATTTCACCCATCTGGGTCTTGGCGCGATGGCGCTCGGCAGCCGGCAGATGGTGCAGGTCGCGCGCGCCGGCGAGCGCCTCTGTCTGGGCTTTGCGGAGATCGCGGCCGGGCAGTTCGCCTTTGCCGGCCGTCTTGTGGAGGCGGGGGTGGACGATTTCAACACGCTCGCCGCCGCCCGCTCGCCGGAAGCGCTGCTGCACGCCGAGATGGACGTGCTGCGCCGCCAGTCCGACCGCGCCACCGAACTGATGATCCGGTTCGACCGCGAATGGCGGGCGGTGTGGGGCGAGGCGGTGGAGGTTATCCAGTCGTTCGGCGCAGCCCTGCCGCCCTGCGGCGGCGGCCGGAGCCACTGAGCGCGCGGACACACTGACCGCACGGCGTCGCCCGGAACGAACGGTATCATCGGCACAGAAATCCGGCCGCTCCGCGCCTCTCACGCTGAAGCCGGCCCATGGCGAAC
>NZ_DAISHT010000294.1:1313-3474 GCF_036822375.1 Pseudoxanthobacter sp.
GGCCCATGGCGAACCGGCTTATGGCGGCAGAGGGCAATTGCGGACGCGGACCATTAACGGCCGCCGGCCGTGGCCGCCGCAGGCGACGGACGCCAATGCCGGTATGCCGGTGCGGCAGGCGGTGTGCGGCGGGGCCGGTTTTGCCCCCCGGTTCGCTGGCGCGTCTGCTGCGCGCGTCAGTCTTCCAGCGTATCGCCGGCGGGCGGGCGTGATCGTGTCCGCTCATCGCCGCTGCCGTGGCTCTGCGCCTTGCGGCGGCGCAGGTTGGCGCGCAGCGCTTCGGCCAGCCGGGCTTCGCGGCGCAGGCGCCCGGCCTCCCGCTCGCTGGCGGCACGCACGCGGCTGTCGCCGGCCTTGCCGGCATCGTCCTCTGCCATGATCGGTCCGGATGGGGCGGTCTGGCCCCTCTCCCTGTTGTTGGCTGCGCCCGAGATTTAGCGCGGGCCGGCGGGAATGCAAGCCGGCGGCCGCCGCCGTGCAGCGGGCCGGGCGGGCGCCGCCGGGCCCGTTCATCCGCCGCAGGAGTGAGGCGGCCGTGCCACGCTGCGGCCGCATTCCGGGCTGCGAGGGCCGCGCGCGCGCAGAATCATTTGCGTCCTGCGTGCGAACGCCGTTCATTGCGCTGGATCAACTGCGCCGTTTATGACGCGCGGGCCGCGTGCCCGCCAGTCGGGCGGTGCGGCAGAATTGGCCGTCGTCCTGCCGGCCGGATCGTCTCACCGCGCGCCTTCGGGCGCGGAAGCGGTGCCGGCGGCCGGCCGAAGCTTGGCGTTGCGCCGCTGTGGCAGACTTACGCATTGCACCGTAATGCGGCCTCTGCCAATGACAGTCAGACTGGGTCTGTGCGCCCGCCGTCGCTGCCATGTCGGAAACTGGGACATGTCCGGCAGCACCCGGGTGGCACCGCTGAAATGGGATTGCGGCCTGCATCCTGCAAGGGGCGGAGAGGCCGGCTGCCGGCGCGGTGACGACCGCGGCCGGCCGCGCAGAAGGCTTTGAGTGAATGAACAGGTTTGTTCGCATGAGAGGTGATCGATGAATCCGGGCTGGAGCCTCCTCTCGCAAGCGGCGAAAGTTGCGCGCGAGCCGCTGGGCGATGAAAAATCGCTTCGGCGCAAGGCGTTGCGCGCCGTCTCTTCCACCGCGGCGTTAACGGCGCTCACCCTGCTGGGTGGTTGCCAGTGGGCCATCCTTGACCCCAAGGGGCCGATCGGCGAGCAGGAGAAGAACCTCATCCTCATCGCCACGGCGCTGATGCTGCTGGTGGTGGTGCCGGTCATCGTCATGACGATCGCCTTTGCGTGGCGCTATCGCGCCAGCAACACCAAGGCGACCTACAAGCCGGACTGGGAACACTCCACCGCCATCGAGGTGGTGGTGTGGGGCATTCCGGTGGTCATCATCGTCGCGCTGGCCGGCCTGACCTGGCACTATACCCACAAGCTCGATCCCTATCAGGCGATCAAGTCCGACACGCCCGCCCTCAACGTCGAGGTGGTGGCGCTGGACTGGAAGTGGCTGTTCATCTATCCCGATCAGGGCGTTGCCTCCGTTAACGAAGTCGCTTTCCCGGTGAATACGCCGGTGAACTTCAAGGTGACCTCGGATTCGGTGATGAACTCGTTCTTCATTCCCGATCTCGGCAGCCAGATCTATGCCATGGCCGGTATGCAGACCAAGGTGTCGCTGCTGGCCGATCAGACCGGCACGTTCCGCGGCATTTCGGCCAACTACTCCGGCGCCGGCTTTGCCAAGATGTCGTTCAAGGCGCTGTCGCTCTCCGATGCCGACTTCGCCAAGTGGGTCGACAACGCCCGCGCAGCGACCGCCGCTCTCGACGACGGCAGCTATCTGGCGCTGTCGAAGCCGAGCGAAGGCGTTCCGGTGGCCTATTACGGCTCGGTGACCCCGGACCTCTACACCAAGATCCTCGACATGTGCGTCGACGCTGCGAAGTGCACCGTCGATCCGAAGAAGCTTGCAGCGCTGCTGCCGCTCAGCGCCGATGATCCCCTGTGCACGCCTGAGAACCCGAAGGGCCTCTGATCGATGTTCGGTAAACTCACACTTGAGTCCATCCCCTACCACGAGCCGATTATCGTGGTGGCGGGAACGGGCATGGTCGGCGGCGCCATTCTGGTGCTGGCCGCGCTCACCTATT
>NZ_DAISHT010000295.1:0-3375 GCF_036822375.1 Pseudoxanthobacter sp.
TCAGAAGCTCGGCCGCCAGATCCTGCACCATGGCGCGGTTGATGGCATCGAGCGCCGAAAACGGCTCGTCCATCAGCACATAGGGCTGACGCTCATAAAGGGTGCGGGCAATGGCGCAGCGCTGGCGCATGCCGCCGGACAGGGCGTTCGGCAGCGCATCGCGGCGCTGGGCGAGGCCCACGCGCTCCAGCAGGTGGCCGGCCCAGTCCAGATCGGCCTTCTCGCCGCGCAGCCGCGCGCCGAGCGTCACATTCTCCACCACGGTCAGCCAGGGAAACAGCAGATCCTGCTGGCCCATATAGGCCAGCCGCCCCACCACCGGCGCACCGTCCGTGCCGACCACCCGGCCGGCCGCCGGCGTGGAAAGCCCGGCGATGATCTTCAGCAGGCTGCTCTTGCCAACCCCCGAGGCCCCGAGCAGGGCCACGAACTGCCCGCCTTCAATGGTGAAGCTCAGGTTCTCGAAAATGGTGTGGCGGCCATAGCGAAGGGTCAGCCCCTCCACCCTGATGCCGGGAGGGTTGCTGCCTCCCGCTGCCGCCTGTTGCCCGGCCATGCCCATGCCCTGTCGTGCCTCGTTACCCGTCCCGTGCCCGGCCTGTGCCTGCCCTGCTCAGGCAAGCCGGCGAAAGCCGCGGTTGAAATAGATCAGCGGTTCGCCCGCGTCGCTACCATGGCGGATAGCAGCGATCGCCGCCATGAACACCGAGTGGCTGCCATGCTCCACCACCCGCTCCACGCGACATTCGAAGGTTACCAGTGCCTCCGCCAGAACGGGCGCCCCGGTCATGCCATGCAGCCATGTGCCGGTGGCAAAACGTTCTCCCCGCCGGGCCGGATCGGCAAATCCGGCCGCCAGACCCTCCTGCGCCGTTGCCAGCACGTTGACGCAGAAGACGCCGGCGCCCGCGAGCGCCGTGTGCGCCGAAGCCGCGCGGTTGACGCAGACGAGCAGGCTGGGCGGTGCGGCGGAAAGGGCGGTCACCGCGGTTGCCACCAGCCCGTGCCGGCCGGTGGCATCCTGCGTGGTGATCAGCGCCACACCGCCGGCGAGCCTGCGCATGCCGGCGGCAAACGCAGCCTCGTCCACCGGTGGCGCGGCCGCAGCGGCCGCGCCCGGGCCTGAACAGGCCGCCCCGTTCACGGCACCAGCACCAGAGAGCCGGTGGTGCGGCGGCCTTCCAGATCGGCCTGCGCCGTTGCCGCATCCGCAAGCGGATAGGTGGTGATGCTGTCGGCCGGAATGGTGCCGGCGGCGATCAGCGCGAACAGCGCGGCGGCCCCTTCTGCGATGTCGGCGTTCGTGGCCATGTAGTGGGCAATCGAGCAGCGGGTGAAATAGAGCGAGCCCTTGGCGCCGAGGATGCCGTAATCGTTGGCCGGAATCGGGCCGGAGGCCGTGCCGAAGCTCACCATCATGCCGCGCGGCCGCAGGCTGTCGAGCGAGCCGGCGAAGGTGTCGCGGCCCACGGAATCGAACACCACGTCGACGCCGCCGGGCACGATGGCCCGCACGGCCGGAGCAAAGCCGCCGTCGCGGCTGACGATCACATGGTCGGCGCCGGCGGCCTTCGCCACGGCCGCTTTGTCTTCGCTGCCGACGACGCCGATCACCTGCGCGCCGAGGTGCTTCAGCCACGCCGTGGCAATGCGTCCGACGCCGCCGGCCGCGGCATGGAACAGCACCGTCTCGCCGGCTTTGACCGGGCGGGCCTTGTTGACGAGATAATAGGCCGTCAGCCCCTTGAAGATCATCGCCGCGGCGGTCTTCGCGTCGAGCCAGTCGGGGATGGCCACCGCGCGGGCGGCCGGCAGCAGGCGGGCTTCGGCATAGGCGCCGGGCGGGCCGCCGACATAGGCCACGCGTTCGCCGGGCGAAACGTGCTTCACGTTGCTGCCGGCGGCAAGCACCACGCCCGCCCCTTCCACGCCGATGCCCGAAGGCAGCGGCAGCGGGTAGGCGCCGGTGCGGTGGTAGATGTCGATATAATTGACGCCGATCGCCTCGTGGCGGATCAGGATCTCATCGGGGCCCGGCGCCGGCAGGGTGACCTCGGTGAGGGTCAGGACCTCGGGGCCGCCGGTGGCGGAAAAACGAACAGCTTTGGTCATGTCGCTCATCAGGCGTTGAGAAAGGTGGTCACGGCGGCGTTGAACGCCTCCGGCTCGCACCAGGAAACGGCGTGGGCGCCGTAGGGAAAGGTTTCCAGCTTCGCACCGGCAATCGCCGTGGCGAGTTCCGAAGCCGCCACCGGCGGGGTCAGAATATCGTCCTCGGCCACCAGCACCAGCGTATCGGCGGCGATGTCCGCCAGATAGGGCACACCGTCGAAACCCACGACGGCCTCGATGCGCGCCTCGATAATGGCCGGCGTCGGCGAGCTGGCGACATTGGCCTCAAGGTCGCGCTCAAGACGCGGCCAGGTCTCGCAGATATAGCGCGGCGGATAGAGGAACAGCGGCGACGAACGGTGGAAGGCCGCCGCCCCTTCCGCACGCAGCAGCCGGCGGCGCACGTCCATGCACAGCCGCATCTGCGGGCAGAGCGTGGCCCATGTGCCGTAGAGCACCAGCCTGTCGATGCGCTGCGGGTGGCGCGCGGCGATGACCTGACCGATGGCCCCGCCGGTGGAATGGCCGACGAGGGAGGCTTTCGGCAGGCCCAGAGCATCCATCAGGCCCACGAGATCGTCGGCCAGCAGCTCGATCGAATAGGGCTGCTCCGGCCGGCTGGTTCGCCCGGTTCCGCGGTGGTCGTAGCGGATCACCGTGAAATGGCGGGCCAGCTCCTCCACGTTCGGGTCCCAGTAGGACGAGACGCCCGCAAGGCCGGAGACGAGGAGAACCGGCGGACCGCTTCCCGTGATCTCGTAATAAACGGTGGTATCTGCGACCGTGGCAAACGCCATCTTTCAGTCCGCCTTCTGCTGCCCGGGCCGCGGTGCCGCCCGGCCCCTTGCCCGGGGCCGGGCGGCACCGCCTTCCGGCTCACTTCTTCTCAACGGCGACCGAGGCGATCTCGACCAGAAATTCCGGGCGGACCAGAGGCGTCTGGATGGTGTAACGCGCCGGCAGATGGTTGGGGAAGAAGGTGCGGTAGACGGCGTTCATCGCCGGATAATCCGCCAGATCCTTCAGGAAGATGTGGTTGAACAGCACGGTTTCCATGGACCCGCCGGCGGTCTCGATGGCCGACTTCACCAGCTCCAGCACCACCCGGGTCTGTTCGGCCGCATCGCCGAGACCCATCGTCTTGCCTTCGGCATCCATCGCCAGCGTGCCGGAGACGAAGATCATGCCGTTCGCCTTGGTGGCGGAGCTGTAGGGCGCCAGCGGCGGCGGCGCCTGCGGCGGGGTGATGATTTCCACGGGCGA
>NZ_DAISHT010000296.1:0-3373 GCF_036822375.1 Pseudoxanthobacter sp.
CGAACCCAGCACCTTCTGCATCGTCTCCAGATAGAGGCGCTCGCGCGTCAGGTCCGGCGCCTTGGCATATTCACGGTAGAGCGAGAGGAAGCGCGAGGCCTGACCCTCGGCCTCGGCGATGGCCCGGTCGCGATAGCCCTCGGCCGACTGGGTGATGGAGGCGGACTGACCGCGCGCCTCGGGAATGACCCGGTTGGCATAGGCCTGCGCCTCGTTCTGCACGCGCTCCTGATCGGCGCGGGCGGCCTGCACGTCGCGGAAGGCGTCGATGACCTGCTGCGGCGGGTCGACCTTCAGCATCTGCACCTGCGAAATCTCGATGCCCGCCTTGTAGCCGTCGAGCACCTGCTGCATCAGGGCCTGAACCTGCGTCTGGATCTGCTCGCGCTGGTCGGTCAGAACGCGCTGAATGGCGGTGCGGCCCACCACCTCGCGCATGGCGCTTTCGGCCACCGCCTTCACGGTGCCTTCCGGGTTCTGCACGTTGAAGAGGAAGTCCGGCGCGCTGGAAATGCGCCACAGCACCTTGAAATCGACATCGACGATGTTCTCGTCGGCCGTCAGCATCAGGCTTTCTTCCGGCACGTCCACGCCGCTTGCCGGGCCGCCGCGCAGCGGCTCGATCTCGCGCAGACCCACCGTGGTCTCGCGCATGCGCAGCACATCGGGCGTTTCCACGCTGCCGACCGGATAGGGCCAGTTGTAGTTGAGGCCCGGCTGCGTCAGGCCGACGAAGCGGCCGAACACCATTTCCACACCGACCTCGCCCTGCTCCACGCGGTAGAAGCCGGTTGCCAGCCACAGGCCGACCACCGCCACGCCCGCCACCAGCACGGTGCGCCAGCCGGGGCCGGAACCGCCGCCGCCGGGCAGAATGGTGCGAAGCCGGTCCTGACTGCGCCGCAGGAGCTCTTCAAGGTCCGGCGGCCCGCCGGCCGGCCCGCGCTGCGGCCCTCCGCCCCACGGCCCGCCATTGTTGTTGTTGCCGCCGCCCCAGGGGCCGCCGCCTTTCCAGCCGCCGCCGCCGCTCTGATTGCTCCAGGGCATCCCTACTCCTCAGTGCCAGCCCCGCCATGCGGCCGGGGGTCAACCTCGTTTCACGCTGCAGGCCGCGCCGCACGGCAACGCCGCCCGCCGGGCGCAGCAACAACCGGTTCCAGCGTTATAGGGTGCGTCCTGCCCCCTTTCAACGAAAGCCCCGGCCGGCGCGCGCCGTGCCGCACCGCTGCCGGGCGCGCACACCGCCACGGCGCGCGCAGCATTTTCTTCAGGTGGGGTTTCAGGCGCCCGAGTTCAATTGCAAATGCAGTGCAAAAACAGGCTTATCCGTCGCGCCGGCGTTCATAGACCACATGGGCGGTCGGTGCGCTGTCGCGCGGGTCGGTCACCGTCTCGCCGCGCCGCACCACCTGCCAGAGATGGCGGTCGATTGGCGGAAAGAACACGCTGCCCTCCGGGCGGGCGTGGACCTCGGTAATCGACAGGCGGTCGGCCCGGCCGATGAGGGCGCGGTAGAGATCGCCGCCGCCGATGACCATGATGGCGTTGACGCCGCGCGCCGCCGCCAGCCGGGCGGCAATCTCCAGTCCGTCGTCGACGCTGACCGCCCGGTGTACGCCGGGCACGAAGAAGCTGTCGTCGGAGGTGACGACCACGCTGTCGCGCCCGGGCAGCGCCCGGCCGATGCTGCGGAAGGTGCGCCGCCCCATCAGCATGGGATAGCCCCACGTCTCGTCGCGAAAGCGCTTCAGGTCGCTCGGCAGATGCCAGGGCATGGCCTCGCCGGTGCCGATCACGCCGTTTTCGGCAACGGCCGCCACGAGCACCAGTTGCGGAATCACGCCGCGCCCTCCGTCGTCGCCGCCGCGGCGGCCAGACGCGCCAGCGCAGGACCGGCCACGCGGCAGGTGGTCCACGCATCCATCATCTGCGCGCCCTGCGCCTTGTAGAAGGCGATGGAGGGGGCGTTCCAGTCCAGAACCGACCACTCCAGCCGCCCCAGTTCCTCCGCCACGCAGCGTCGGGCGAGCTCCGCCAGAAGCGCCTTGCCGATGCCGCGGCCGCGCAGCGCCGGATCGACGAACAGATCTTCCAGATAGAGACCGTGACGGCCGACGAAGGTGGAGAACGTATAGAACCACAGCGCGAAGCCGGCCGGCTGCCCGTTCCATTCCGCGATCTCGCAGAACACGCGCGGATTGTCGCCGAACAGCGCGCGGCCGATGGCGGCCGCATCGGCCGCGACTTCGCCGGCGAGATGCTCATACTCGGCCAGCGCCTGCACGAAGCCCATCACCAGCTGTTCATCGCCGGCAACCGCCCGGCGGATAACGAGACTCATACCGCAACCTCCGCCCGGATGTGGGGGTGAGGATCGTAGCCGGCGATCGCCAGATCCTCATATTTCAGATCGAAGAGGCCGCCGGCCGCCGGCGCAATTTCCAGCCGCGGCAGCGGGCGCGGGCTGCGGGCGAGCTGCAGCTGCGCCTGTTCCACATGGTTCAGGTAAAGATGCGCATCGCCCAGCGTGTGGACGAAATCGCCCGGCTCATAGCCGGTCTCGCGGGCCACCAGATGGGTCAGCAGCGCATAGGAGGCGATGTTGAACGGCACGCCCAGGAAGACATCGGCCGAGCGCTGGTAGAGCTGGCACGACAGCCGCCCGTCCGCGACATAGAACTGAAACAGCAGGTGGCAGGGCGGCAGCGCCATGTCGGGCACGTCGCCGGGGTTCCACGCGGTCACGATCAGGCGGCGGGAATCCGGTGTGCGGCGGATCATGCCGATCACATCCGCCATCTGGTCGATCACCCGGCCGTCGGGCGTCGCCCACGAGCGCCACTGCCGGCCATAGACCGGGCCAAGCTCGCCGTTGCCGTCCGCCCACTCGTCCCAGATCGAAACGCCGTTTTCCTTCAGGAAGGCGATGTTGGTATCGCCGCGCAGGAACCAGAGAAGCTCCACCGCGATCGAGCGCCAGTGCAGCTTCTTGGTGGTGAGCAACGGAAAGCCCTGCGACAGATCGAACCGCATCTGGTGGCCGAACACCGAGCGCGTGCCGGTGCCGGTGCGGTCGGTCTTCACCACGCCTTCGGCCAGAATGCGCCGGACGAGATCGAGATATTGCTGCATCACACCTCCCCGCAGGACGCACCCGGCGGCCGGGCGCGGCGGCGCCGGCCGGATTGTCGGGAACCGAAAGGCCCCGTTTAACGCCGGGGCAGCGGCGGCGCAAAGGATTCGGGCCCGCCCCTCATCAACAGCGAAAGCCTCGCCTCCCCCCTTCCCCTGCGGCCGGGGCATCCCTATATTCGCTTCGCCGGCAGCAGCCGGATATGGCGATAAATGGTCGGCATAATAAGCTCATCGGACC
>NZ_DAISHT010000297.1:0-3325 GCF_036822375.1 Pseudoxanthobacter sp.
GGTCGCCATTGTGGATGGTCCAGGCGCGGGTTTCCTTCGGCCCCACCGTGAAATAGGTCGCAAGGCCCAGAAGATCGTAGCCGGCGCGGATCACGCGGTCGAGGCCGGGTTCCTCGAGGCCGAGGGTTTCCAGAAATTCCTTCTGCTCCTCGGGCGAAAGCTGGGCTATTTCCGCCTCGATGGCGGCCGAGACCACCACCACGCCAGCGCCTTCCGCCTTCGCCTTCTCAGCCACGCGCGCGGAGAACGCATTGCCCGTGGCGGCAGAAGCCTCATCCACGTTGCACACATAGAGAACCGGCTTGGCGGTCAGCAGGTTCAGCATCTGGAAAGCCTTGCGGTCTTCCGCCTCCACCTGCAACAGGCGCGCCGGCTTGCCGTCGCGCAGCAATTCCAGCACCGCATCCATGAGCTGGACCTGCGCCTTGGCCTCCTTGTCGCTGGCGGCGCGCTTGCGCAGCGGCACCACCCGGCGCTCAAGGCTCTCAAGGTCGGAGAGCATCAGCTCGGTTTCCACCGTCTCGGCATCGGCCACCGGATCGACCCGGCCCTCGACATGGGTAATGTCGCCGTCTTCGAAGCAGCGCAGGACGTGGGCGATGGCATCCACTTCACGGATGTTGGCCAGAAACTGGTTGCCGAGGCCCTCGCCCTTCGAAGCGCCGCGCACAAGGCCGGCGATGTCGACGAAGGTCATGCGGGTCGGCACGATCTGGGCCGACTTGCCGATGGCTGCAATGCGGCCCAGACGCGGATCGGGCATCGCCACCTCGCCGGTGTTCGGCTCGATGGTGCAGAATGGATAATTGGCCGCCTGTGCCGCTGCCGTCTTGGTGAGCGCGTTGAACAGGGTCGACTTGCCGACATTCGGCAGGCCGACGATACCGCATTTGAAGCCCATGTATCCGTACTTTCGCTGGCTGCCGGGCAACTCCGGCCGGGCGCCGCGCGGCCCGACCCTGTCCCGGCGGGGCAGGTGCCCCCGATCCCATATCTGCGCGGGTAATATCCGGCCCGGTTCTTGGGCGAGCGGGCCGGCCGCCGTCAAGGCCCAATCGCCGCCGCTCTATCCCTCGCGGCGGCCGAGAAGGCGAGCGAGCCCCTCGGCCAGCGCCCCGCCCCCCGCCGGTTTGGCGGGAGCAGCGGCCGGCGGCGAAGAGGTCGCCGCCTTCGGCGCCCCCTCCCCTTCCTGTCCGGCCCGTGCCGGCCGGGCTGCCGCCTTCGGCGGGGTCAGCACCGCATGCACGCGATTGGCGAAGGTCGCATCCTTGCCGGCCGCCAGCAACGGCGCCTCGGCGGCCATGGCATCCAGCAGCGGCTCCAGCCATGCCTCGTCGGCCTTGGCGAAATCGTGCAGCACCCAGCCGTGCACCAGTTCCTTCGCCCCCGGATGGCCAATGCCGATGCGGATGCGGCGATAGTCCTCGCCAAGCTGGGCGGTGAGGGAGCGCAGGCCATTGTGGCCGCCGTGCCCGCCCCCCGTCTTGGCGCGGAACTTTCCGGGCGGCAGGTCGAGTTCATCGTGAAACACCACGACTTCCGACGGCGGCGTCTTGTAGAAGCGCGCCGCCTCGCCCACGGCCCGGCCGGATTCGTTCATGTAGGTCAGCGGCTTCATCAGCAGAACCCGCTCGTCCCCGATGACGCCTTCCGCAATCTCGGCCTGAAATTTCTGCCGCCAGGGACCGAAGCGATAACGCTCCCACAGGCGATCAACCGCCATGAAGCCGACATTGTGGCGGTTGCCGGCATAACGCGGGCCCGGATTGCCGAGGCCGACGAAAATCAGCATGACACTCTCCCTGCCGCCGCAGTGCGCTGCCGCCACGGCCGGGCGGCAGACATGAAAAGGACCGGGCGCACGACACGCCCGGTCCGGAATTCGCCTTCAGAGGCGCGACGGGCCGATCCCGGTCGGGGATCAGGCCTGCGGCGCGGCCGGAGCGGCCGGGGCCTCGGCTTCCGCCGCGGCGGTCTCGTCCTCGGGCAGAACCGCCGGCGCCACGATGGTGGCGATGGTCAGGTCTTCGCCGTGGCCGACGACATGGGAGCCGGCCGGCAGCGCGAGCTGCGACAGGTGCACCGAATCGCCGATCTCCAGACCGGTCAGGTCAACGGTGAGGGCTTCCGGAATCTCGTCGGCGTCGACGTTCAGCGTCACCGCGTGGGCAACGACGTTCAGCACGCCACCGCGCTTCAGGCCGGGAGCGGCCTCTTCGTTGAGGAAGTGCACCGGCACCTCCACCTCGATGTGAGCGTGGGCGGCAACGCGCAGGAAATCGACATGAACCAGCGTATCGCGGACCGGGTCGAGCTGATAGTCGCGCGGGATCACGCGGATCTTCTCAGCGCCGGTGTCGATCACGGCGATGGTGGTCAGGAAGCCGCCGGCATGCAGCTTCAGGAAAATTTCCTTTTCCGGAAGCGCGATCGGCAGGGCCGGCTGGCCTGCGCCGTAGATCACGGCCGGAACTTTGTTTTCACGCCGAAGTGCACGAGCGGCCCCCTTACCGACCCGATCGCGCACCGTGGCCACGAGCTCATAAGAACGACTCATGGAACACTCCAATATGTGATGCGAGGGGCGCCGGCCCGCAGCCATGCCATCCGGGCAGGTTGCCGTGCCGGCTTTTCAGCCCTGCGCGCCACGAACGGCGCGCAAAACGACTGCGGCCCGCCTCCAGGGGTGCGGGCCGCGCTTCTCATAACCGCATCGCGCGGGGGAGAAAAGCCCGAAACCGGTGCTTTTCGCCGCGCGGGAGCGGATTTTATCAGTCGAACAGGCTCGAAACCGACTTTTCCAGCGCGGTGCGGCTGATGGCTTCGCCCAGCAGCGGCGCGACCGAGATGTGGCGGATGTTCTTCGCCGCCGCGACTGCGGGGGTCGCCTCGATCGAATCGGTGATGACGAGCTCCTTCAGCAGCGACTGCTCGACACGGGTCACCGCACCGCCGGACAACACCCCGTGGGTGATGTAGGCGGTGACGCTGGAGGCCCCCTTCTTGATCAGCGCCTCGGCGGCGTTGCACAGCGTGCCGCCCGAATCGATGATGTCGTCGACCAGCAGGCAGTGGCGGCCGGACACATCGCCGATGATGTTCATCACTTCCGATTCGCCCGGCCGCTCGCGGCGCTTGTCCACGATCGCCAGCGGTGCATCGATGCGCTTGGCCAGCGCGCGGGCACGCACCACGCCGCCGACGTCCGGCGAAACCACCATCAGATTCTCGTTGCGGTACCGCTCCTTGATGTCGCGCGTCATCACCGGAGCGGAATAGAGATTGTCGGTGGGGATATCGAAGAAGCCCTGAATCTGGCCCGCGT
>NZ_DAISHT010000298.1:0-1431 GCF_036822375.1 Pseudoxanthobacter sp.
GCATCAACTCCGACGCCATCGACAACTCGGCCGGCGTCAACACCTCCGACGTGGAAGTGAACCTGAAGATCGCGCTGGCGACGCCGGTGCACGACGGTCGCCTCGACCGCCGCGGCCGCGATGCGCTGCTTGCCGCCATGACCGACGACGTGGCGCATCTGGTGCTGACCAACAACTATCGCCAGACACTGGCGCTGTCGCTGGCCGAGCGGCGCGGACTGGCCGATATCGGCTTCCAGCAGCGCCTGATGCAGAGTCTGGAGAAGCGCGGGCTGCTCGACCGCGCCGTGGAGTTCCTGCCGGACGATGCGACCATCGCCGCGCGGGTGCGCGGCGGCGAGGCGCTGGCGCGGCCGGAACTGGCGGTGCTGCTCGCCTATGGCAAGCTGTCGCTCTATGACGACCTGCTGGCCTCCTCCATGCCGGACGATCCCTATCTGGCGCGCGATCTGGCGGACTATTTCCCGCGGCCGCTGCGCGAGGGCTATCCGGATGCCATCGAAAGCCACCGGCTGCGGCGCGAGATCATCGCCACCATCATGGCGAACGATGTGATCAACCGCGGCGGCCCGGCCTTTGCCGTGCGCCTTGCCGACGAGACCGGGGCCGATGTCGCCACCATCGCCGCGGCATTCGCGGCGGCGTTCGACAGCTACCGCCTCGGGGCGCTCTATGCGGAGATCGATGCCCTCGATAACCGCATCGACGGGCAGGTGCAGCTCGGTCTCTATGAGGCCGTGGCCGAGATCGTGCGCTCGCGCACGGTGTGGTTCGTGCGCAATGTCGATTTCCGCGAAGGGCTCGACGCCATCGTGGCGCGTTTCCGCGGCGGCATCGATGCGCTTTCCGCCAGCCTCGGCACCGCGCTGCCGGCGGCTTTTGAGGACATGCGCCGGGCAATCGCCGGCGAACTGGTGCAGAAGGGCGTGCCGGAGACGCTTGCCCTGCGCATTGCGGCGCTGAAGGCGCTGCTGCTGGCGCCGGATGCCGTGGTGGTCGCCGGCCGGCTGCAGCGGCCGGTGGTCGATGTCGGCAGCGCACTGTTCGCGGTGGCGCTGCGGCTGCGCATCGAGAACCTCGCCGCCCGCGCGGCGGCCATTCCGGTGTCGGACTATTACGACCGTCTGGCGCTGGATCGCGCTCTGGAGCGCATCGCGGCGGCGGTGCGGGCCATTGCGGCCGAAATCGCCACGGTCGGCAGCGGCGAGGCGGCGGTCGATGCGTGGCTTGCGGCCAATCCGGCGGCCGGGCGCATCCGTCAGGCCGTGGACGAGATCGCGGGCACCGACATGACGGTGGCCCGCCTCACCGTGGCGGCCGGCCTCATCGGCGATCTGGCGCAGTCCTGATCGCCGGCGGCCGGCTGCGGGCCGCCCTGAAAACAAAGCCCCCGGCGTCGCCGACGCCGGGGGCTTTTTCGTGGTCTGCATC
>NZ_DAISHT010000298.1:1531-3315 GCF_036822375.1 Pseudoxanthobacter sp.
GCCCCGGTGTCTGACGGGCCTGCGCCCGGCGGCTCAGCGGACCGGTAGGTAGTTGATTTTGAACCAGTTCGGATCGACGGGGATGCCGGTCCGGGTGTTGTAGATGGCGACCGACGTTTCCTGATTCTGAGCGTCGATGACCGTCCACTGCTTCAGCGCGCCGGTGCGCTCGTCGAACACCATGATCAGCCGGCCGGTGCCGAACACCGTCTTTTCGGTGAGTTCGATGGTGACCAGCCCGTCCTGCACGGTGGCCGAAGTCACCTTGGCATCGCGGGTCAGGTCGATGCGGTCGGAGAGCAGAAGCCGCAGCGGCGTTTTCTCCAGCGGCCAGATGTCCTGCCCGTCGCGGCGGCGGTCGCGCACCGAAACCGACTTGCCGTCGGAAACGATGAGCAGCTTCGACGGCGGCGCATAGCGGAACAGGATGCGCCCCGGCTTGGCGATGACGAAGCTGCCCTCCGCCCGCGCGCCGCCGGGCGAGAACTGCACGAAATCGCCGCTCATGGTGCGGATGGCGTTGAAATAGGTGTTGATGCGGCCGAGCACGGCGGCATCGGCCCGCGCCCCGCCGCTGACGGCAACCGGCAGCAGCGGCGGCGGGCCCTCCGGCCGGGCGGCTGCGGCGGCGGCCGGCTGGGCCGGGGCGGCGGCCGGCGGCGCCAGACTGAGTGCTGCTCCGGTGCCGCCGCTGCGCGGGGCGGGCAGCGGCAGCCTGCCCACGGCCGGCGTGTCCGCGGCAAGCGCCGGTCCGCCCGCCGCCGGGGCGAGGCTGGCGGCCGCCAGCAGCGCGATCAGCAGCAGGCGGGCTGTGGTGCGGGGCGGGCAGGGGGCGTGGGCAGCCATGGGGGCGCTGGTCTCCGCGAAGAGGGATCCGTGAGGGAGAGGGCCAGCCAGAATGCCGGCCCGTTCCCGTCGTTGCTAGCGGTCAAGATGGGCATCACCGCGGCAAGGTGCAAACCGCCGGCGGCGGCGGACGAAAAAGGCCGGACCTTCCGGTCCGGCCGCTGTCGTGCCGTCAGCGCGCGGCGTGCGGTGTCAGGCTGCCGCGCTGTCGTCGCCGCCCACCAGAATGGCGCGCTTGCCGGCATGGTTGGCCGGGCCGACGATGCCTTCCCGCTCCATGCGCTCGATGATCGAGGCGGCGCGGTTGTAGCCGATCTGCAGGCGGCGCTGCACATAGGAGGTGGAGGCCTTACGGTCGCGCAGCACGATGGCGACCGCGCGGTCGTAGAGATCGGCGCTTTCGCCGAGGCCGCCGGCCGGCCCGCCGCCGCCGGCCTCGTCGTCGTCTTCCTCGTCCATGGTGATGTGGTCGAGATAGTCCGGCGCGCCCTGCTTCTTCAGGTGGGCAACGACATGCTCCACGTCATTGTCGCTGACGAACGGCCCGTGGACACGCTGGATGCGGCCGCCGCCGGCCATGAACAGCATGTCGCCCTGACCGAGCAGCTGCTCGGCGCCCTGTTCGCCGAGAATGGTGCGGCTGTCGATCTTGCTCGTCACCTGGAAGGAGATGCGGGTCGGGAAATTGGCCTTGATGGTGCCGGTGATCACATCGACCGACGGTCGCTGGGTGGCCATGACAATGTGAATGCCGGCGGCGCGCGCCATCTGGGCGAGGCGCTGGATGGCGCCTTCGATTTCCTTGCCGGCCACCATCATCAGGTCGGCCATCTCGTCCACCACGACCACGATGAACGGCATCAGGTCGTGGGCGATCTCCTCCTCCTCGAAGATCGGCTCGCCGGTCTCGCGGTCGAAGCCGGTCTGCACGGTGCGGA
>NZ_DAISHT010000299.1:0-3263 GCF_036822375.1 Pseudoxanthobacter sp.
CGGTCGCAGGGAGGTTAAAGTGCCGGACAGGGGAGGAGAGTGGTGGGTGTACAAGGGCTCGAACCTTGGACCCGCTGATTAAGAGTCAGCTGCTCTACCAACTGAGCTATACACCCGCCGGCGGCGTGCTGCGCTGGGCAGCGCCGCGGATGACGGCTGCTATACTCATCGCCGCCGGCCGGCGCAACAGGGCGGCGTGCTTTTTCTGTGCATGACGGATCGGGCATGACGGATCGGGCAGGACCGGTCTGGCAGGACCGAACTGCAGGCGGCCGGCGTGGCCGGCCGGCAGCGCAGGGCCGGGTCTGGCTGACGACCGGTGCCGCGCCGCGCAACGATTGCGACAAGACGGTGGTATTCGCGCAAGGGCTGGGGCAACAAGGAGCCGACGCGTTTCCGCCGTGACGCGGCCCCCGCAGGGCCGGCCGGCGGAGCAACATTTCAGGAGTGCGCGACCCCGATGTCCAGTTCCAAAGCCTCTCATGCCCCGGCGCTGCCGCTGTTCTACAACCGCATCGAGATGCTGAACTTCTCCGAGCACGGCGGATTCGGTGTGCGCAACACCGCGGCCGATGCCCTGAACTTCGGCTATGCCCGCGGCGCCATTGCCGTGCCGGTCACGCTGGGCGAACTTGCCATCGCCGCCCGGCATTTCCCCGTCATCTTCGCCGCCGACGCAACCGCGATGCCGCTGGCGGTGCTGGGCCTTGAGGCCGGCAAGAACCTGTTTGTCGATAAGAACGGCCACTGGCGCCCCGGCACCTATGTGCCGGCCTATGTGCGCCGCTATCCCTTCATCACCGTCAACGGGCCGGAGGGCCGGCAGTTGCTGGGCGCCGACACGTCCAGTCCGCGCATCAGCAGCCGGCCGGGCGAGGGCATCGTGCCGCTGTTCGACAGCGCCGGCGGACCGACCGAGCTTGCCCGCGGCATTCTGAACTTCTGCGAGACCTTCGCCCGCGAGTATGCGCAGACGCAGGCTTTCGTGGCCGATCTCAACGCCCGCGGCCTGCTGGTGGACCGCAGCGCGGACCTGCGCTTCCCGGACGGCACGCCGCACCGGGTGGATGGCTTCCGCGTGGTCGACGAGAACGCGCTGCGGGCGCTGCCGGACGATGTCGTGGTGGACTGGCACAAGCGCGGCCTGCTGGCGCTGATCACGCTGCACCTCAGCTCGCAGGTCGGCTGGCAGCCGCTGGTCGATCTGGCCGTTTCGCAGCGCCGCCCCAACTGAGTGCTGCCGGAAAGAAAACGGCAAGGCCGGCCGACGGCGGCCGGCTTTGCCACTTTGCCGCCTTGCGGCGCGGGGCGGTAGCCGGCGAGGCCGCAACGGCCCGCCGCAGGACCGGGCCGGGTCTTCAAGACCGGGCCGGGTCCGATGCGACCCGGCGAATCCGGCCGTTGCGTTCAGATTACGTCGTGCGGAGAAGGGGGGCGGAGGCATGCGGGGATGCGGGGATGCGGCGAGCGCGAAGCGACAATCCGCCGGGGCTGCCGGAGCCTCGCCAGTCAGACCGGAACACTGAGTTCCGCCGCAATTCTGCGTCTGGAAAAGAGGTGGTGGGTGTACAAGGGCTCGAACCTTGGACCCGCTGATTAAGAGTCAGCTGCTCTACCAACTGAGCTATACACCCGACCGGCCGGCGCGTCGGCGCCGTCGATGGCGGGTGTATACGGGCATCGGCGCCGCGATGCAACAGGGCAGAAACGGAAATTTATGCCGTCCTGTGGATGACGCGGCGATGACGCCCCGGCCCTGCGGTCCGGCCCGCCGGCGTTGCTGGCACTCCCCGATCCGGAGTGCCAGTTTTTTTTCTGTCCCCCCTTGAACGCATTCCTGACCTGCCCCAAATCCGGAGCGCGCCGGATGGCACGCCTTGATGGGGCCGTCCGGACGGAGGAATTCGTCATCCGAGCCAGTCTGGAGAATGACCATGACGTTCCGGCCACTGCATGATCGTATCGCTGTCCGCCGCATCAATGCGGAAGAGAAGACCAAGGGCGGCATCATCATCCCCGACACCGCGAAGGAAAAGCCCCAGGAGGGCGAGGTCGTGGCTGTCGGTTCCGGCGTTCGTAACGAGAAGGGCGAACTCGTCGCTCTGGATGTGAAGCCCGGCGATCGCGTGCTGTTCGGCAAGTGGTCCGGCACCGAGGTGAAGATCGACGGCCAGGATCTCCTCATCATGAAGGAGAGCGATGTTCTGGGCGTGATCGAGGCGGCCGGCGCGGTGAAAGCTGCGGCCTGACCGGCCGGCGGCAGAACGCTGCGACAGTCGCCGGCCTCTGCGGCCGGCTGCGGCAGGGCGGGAAAGCCCGCCGCGTCATTAGCAATCATCCGGCGCCCCCGCGCGGCCCGTCTTTCGAGAGCGGGTTTCGGTTGCGGGCGGGTGCCCAACAAATTCGGAGCTGAAGTTCCATGGCTGCCAAGGAAGTCAAGTTTTCGGTCGACGCCCGCGACAAGATGCTGCGCGGCGTGGATGTGCTCGCCAACGCCGTGAAGGTGACGCTGGGTCCGAAGGGCCGCAACGTCGTCATCGAAAAGTCGTTCGGCGCCCCGCGCATCACCAAGGACGGCGTGTCGGTCGCCAAGGAAATCGAGCTTGAGGACAAGTTCGAGAACCTCGGCGCCCAGCTCGTTCGCGAAGTCGCCTCCAAGACCAACGATCTGGCCGGCGACGGCACCACCACCGCCACCGTGCTGGCGCAGGCCATCGTGCGCGAAGGCGCCAAGGCCGTTGCCGCCGGCATGAACCCGATGGACCTGAAGCGCGGTGTCGATCTCGCGGTCGAGGCGCTGGTCGCGGACCTGAAGTCCAAGGCCCGCAAGGTGACCACCAACGAGGAAATCGAGCAGGTCGGCACCATCTCCGCCAACGGCGACGAGGAAGTGGGTCGCTATCTGGCCGAGGCCGTGAAGAAGGTCGGCAACGAGGGTGTCATCACCGTCGAGGAAGCCAAGTCGCTCGAGACCGAGCTTGAGGTCGTCGAGGGCATGCAGTTCGACCGCGGCTACCTCTCGCCCTATTTCGTGACCGACGCCGAGAAGATGCGCGTCGATCTGGAAGACCCCTTCATCCTCATCCACGAGAAGAAGCTCTCCTCGCTGCAGGCGCTGCTGCCGGTGCTGGAAGCGGTGGTGCAGTCGGGCAAGCCGCTCGTCATCATCGCCGAGGACGTGGAAGGCGAGGCGCTGGCCACTCTCGTGGTCAACAAGCTGCGTGGCGGCCTGAAGATCGCCGCCGTCAAGGCGCCGGGCTTCG
>NZ_DAISHT010000300.1:0-3246 GCF_036822375.1 Pseudoxanthobacter sp.
CTTGCTGCGGGCGGCCTGCCGTCCGGGGCCGGCCGGCTCTGCCGGTCGCCGTCACGGCTGCGGTGCCGCCGCCACCAGCGCCCGCGCCGCCTCCGGCGACATCGGCCGGCCGAGCAGAAAGCCCTGCGCATAATCGCAGCGGAACTCGGCCAGCAGCGCCAGCACCGGTTCCGTTTCCACGCCTTCCGCCACCACGCTCAGCCCGAGGCTGTGGGCAAGCCCGATCAGCGCGCGCAGCACATCGCGGGCGCGGGGCTGGCCGTCGATATCCATGACGAACGCCCGGTCGATCTTCAGCGTGTCGATGGGAAGCTGCCGCAGATAGCTGAAGTTGGAATAGCCGGTGCCGAAATCGTCGATCATGATCGAGGTGCCGAGCGCGCGGATGCGGCGCAGCGTTTCGGCCGCCTCCGCCGGATTGGCCATCAGCGCCGATTCCGTGATCTCGAAGCGGACGTGGCGCGGATCGGCCCCCGCGGCCTCCAGCGCCGCCGCCACGCTCTCCGTCAGGCTTGGCTCGCCGATGCGCACCGGCGCCAGATTGATCGAGACATAAGGCACCGCATGGCTGCCGGCATAACGCGCCCAGCGGGCCGATTCGCGGATCGCCCGTTCGCAGATCCATTCGCCGAGCGGCCCGGCAAGGCCGGCCGCCTCGGCGAGCGGAATGAACTCCACCGGCGGAATCGCGCCGCGGCGCGGATGACTCCACCGCGCCAGCGCCTCGAAGCCGACCAGCCCGCGCCGGCGCAGGTCGTAGATCGGCTGGAAAGCGAGGTGGATTTCCTCCGAGCGGCGGTGGATGGCCTCGCGCAGGTCGGCCTCCAGCGCAAGCCGGGCCTGATAAGCCTGGCGCAGCGCGCAGCCGAACCGCACCACCTCGTGCGGGGCGGCCGAGCGCGCCGCCATCTGCGCATCACGTACCTGCGTCACCACGTCGGCAGGGGCGCCGCCCGGCGCCTCGTCCGGGGCCACGATGCCGCAGCTCGCATCGACATAGAAACGGCTGCCGTCGATTACGAACGGCGCTCCGAGAATGGCCAGCACCGTCTCCGCCTGCGCCGACAGATCGCAGCGGCCGCGGGGCACCAGCGCAAACTCACCGGTGCCCAGACAGATGACATCGCCCTGCTCACCCGCGATTTCCTTCAGGCGCCGGCCCGTGATGCGCAGGATCTCGCCGGCAATCTCCGGGCCGACGCTGGAGAACAGCAGTCCGAAGCGGCGCAGGCGCACCACCACCGTGCCTTGCGGGCCCGCGCGCCCGCCGCCCGCCTCCTCCCCGCCCGGGCGCTGCCAGTGCGAGCGCTCTTCAAGCCACGACAGATTGGGCAGTTCCGTCACCGGATCGAAGAACGCCAGCCGCTCCAGACGGCTCAGAACCGAAAGGCGCTCCGAAATATCGGTCAGATAGGCAGTGAAAAGCCGGTGGCGCCCGGTCCGGACCTCGGTGATCGTCAGTTCCACCGGCAGCAGCGAACCGTCGGCCCGCCGGGCCTCGGTCTCCAGCGGCCGGCCGAGCATCTGCGAGCGGCCGGTCGCCAGATAGCGGGCAAAGCCCGCGCGGTGGGCGGCGCGCAGCCCTTCCGGCACAATCATCTCGGCCAGCGACGCGCCGATTGCCTCGGCGCGGGAGAAGCCGAGAATCCGCTCCGCGGCAGGATTGAACTCCAGCACCCGGCCGCTCTCGTCGATTGTCACGATGCCGTCGGGCGCCGCCTGCACCATGGCAACGCGCGTGGCCTCGCCGAGGATCGCCATCTCCTCCGCCTGGCCGATGGCCTGCCCGATCAGCACCGCCATGGCGCGCGCGCCGGCAACCTGTGCGTCGCTCCACGCACCGCGACCGTCGTCGGCATCGAAGCACAGGTGCCCCCACCACCGCCCGGCCACCATGACCGGCACGACGAGAAAGTGCACGATGGCGAAGTGATCGAGAAAGGCGCGGGCCCCATCGCCTTCCGCCGCCGCACGTCCGGTCACCACCTGCCCGCGGCGCAGCCGGCTGGCGGCGCCGGCCAGCCAGCGGCCGGGGGCGGCGATATCCTGCATGGCCGGGCCGAGAGCGGCCAGCCCCGGGCGGTGACGGTCGACCACGCAATGCTGCACCAGACCCGGGCTGCCCGGCCGGCCATCGCCGGCCATGACACGGAACATCACCACGCGCCGCATGCCATCCAGCGCACACAGCGCGCGGCAGGCCTCCGTTGCCGCCTCGTGCCAGTCCTGCGAACGCTGAAGGTCCGTCGCCAGCCTTGCCAGAGCAAACGTCCAGCCGTCGTGCACGCAGCCCCCCATCTCCGCACTCGGTCCCTGCACTATGGGCAGAGGACAGGGTTCAGCGCAACCCGTGCGACGGGCCTGTGACAGGCCGCAGCGCACCGGGTGCCGGCCCTCAGGGTCGCGCGGCGTCGCCCTGCCCGCTGCCGCGCACGGTGGCCAGAATGATGCGCAGATCGGCGGCAAAGCTGTGGTTTGCCGCATACTCGCCATCGACCCGCGCCAGCCGTTCCGGCACCGACATGTCGATATCGCGGATCTGGGCGAGCCCGGTGATTCCCGGGCGCAGATCGAACACGCCGCGCGCGCGGCGGGCGGCGATCAGCTCCTGCTGGGCCGGCAGGCACGGCCGCGGCCCGACAAGGCTCATATCGCCGGTCAGCACGTTCCAGAGCTGCGGCAGTTCGTCGAGCTTGGTGCGGCGCAGGAACGCGCCGATGGGGGTAATGGCCGACGCGCCCACCTCGTGCGAGGCGCGGTTGGGCGTGCCGATCTTCATCGAGCGCAGCTTGTAGCAGGGAAACGGCTTTTCGTGCCGGCCGACGCGGGTCTGGATGAACAGCGCCGGGCCGGGCGAATCCCGCCGGATCAGCACGATGAGCACGATGAACACCGGCGCCAGCACGACGAGGCCCGCGAGCGCGGCCAGAAAATCGAACGCCCGTTTCAGCATCTCACGTCCTTCATCGCCGTGCCTCTCTGCCTGCCGGGGCTGTTTCCCACGAAAGCAGGCAGAAGAAAAGCCGGCCGGGGCGCCGTCTGCGCCCCTGCGGCAGCTTGCGCGGCCGGGCGCGGACGCGCAATAGAGGGGCACGTTCGCGCGCCGCCGGCCGCAACTTCGACATGATCGCACCCGATTCCCGTGTTCCGGGGGCCTCCGCCGCCGGCCCTTTTCGTCCCGTGTCCCCCTTTCGTCCCGTATCCTTTTCGTCCCGTACCTCTTTCGTCTTTTGCCCCTTTCGTCCC
>NZ_DAISHT010000301.1:0-3227 GCF_036822375.1 Pseudoxanthobacter sp.
CATCTGGCTGCGCGCGAAGACCACATCGCCCCGGCGAAGTCGGTGTTCGAGGGCGCCAAGCTGGTGGGCGGGCCGGTGCGCTTCGTGGTGGCCGGTTCGGGCCACATCGCCGGCGTGTGCAACCCGCCCTCGCTCGGCAAATACCAGTTCTGGACCGACGGTCCGCCGCAGGGCGACTATGATGCCTGGCTGGCGCGCGCCACGGAAACCCCCGGCTCGTGGTGGCCGGACTGGGATGGCTGGCTGAAGACCCACGACCCGGAAACCGTGCCGGCGCGCGTGCCCGGCGAGCGCGTGCCCGCCATCGAGGATGCGCCCGGCAGCTATGTGCGCACGCAGGGCGCCTGAAAGCATGAAGAGTGCCTGAGCGCCTCCGGCTGTGAAGCCCGAAAACACACGGGGCCCGGATGCACGCCGCATCCGGGCCCCGGTTCCGTCCGGGTGCCCCCGCGTTTCGGGGGGCGGCCGCCGTCAGGTGCGGTCGTCGCGCACGCATTCCACGTCGAGGAAGGCGGTGCCGTCGCCAAGCGCATTGAAGCCCATCACGATCGCCTTGTTGCGCAGGTGCTCGGTCGAGCCGTCGCTCATCGGCAGGGCACCGCATTCGGCCATCAGCTCGCCGATCAGCCGTTCCAGAGCGGCCGTTGCCGCCGCCGGCGGGCTGGTGCGCTCCACCGTGCCGTCCGCCACGTTGATGCGGTCGCCCGGCCGGGCAAACGACAGACGGATGCCGCGCGCCACGAAGCTGTCGCTCTGCAGCAGCAGGTTGGCGTGGTCGATTTCCACCAGCACCACGCCGTGCCGGCCCAGCACCTCGATGGGGCTGTTGTCGCCCGGCGCGACGATCAGCGTATCCTCGCAGATACCGAAGCCGTAGCGCACCCCCTCCTCCGCGCAGGCCACGATGAGGCGGCCGAGACGGCGCGACGAGAACAGGTTCTGGTCGACGATGCCCGGGCCGAACAGCCCGACGCCCTCCTGCAGCACAAGGCCGCCGTGGCCGGTATCGGACGAAACGCCGTAGCGGAACGCCTCGTAGGACGAGCCGCCGGCGATCATGAAGCCGGACAGCGCCGAAGCCGCCCCCGACGGCGCGATGACCGTGGCTCCGGCGGCATGGGCGCGGGCGATGGCCAGCAGCACCGGCGTTTCCTCGCCGCGGTGCAGAAGGGTCTCCACGAGGCGGATCTGGTTGCCGCCGGTGATGAAGATCGTCTTCAGCGCCGCGATCTGCTCCACGATCTCCTTGTCGCGGCTGATGCGCTCGACATTGTCGATGGTAATGCCGAAATCGATGGCCTCCACCCCGTGGGCGCGGAAGGCATCGATATGGGTTGCCGCGGTGACGTGCGGTTCGGCCGAGGCGGCGGCGATGATGCCGACCGGCCCGTTCACGCGGCGCAGCACCTCCGCCATCAGCGCCGGATCGCCTTGCAGCGGCGAGGAGCCGAGCAGCATCAGCTGCGATTGCGGCCCCGGCGTCACGCCATAATCGCGGGCGAGCTTGGTCGCCCGGCTGGCCAGACGCGCGGCACTCAGCCGCTCGCTCATGACGGTGACGCGGAAGTTCAGCGCCGTCATGCGCAGGCCGGATTCCTGAATGGCGATCAGCCCGCGCGAAACCCCGCGCACCCGCTCCAGCTCCACCGTCACGGCCATGCCGGTCTTGGGCTCCACGGCGGTGGCGCGGTCGGCCGAATAGACCAGCGCATCGCCCAGCACGAGGCGGGCCAGCAGATCGTAGAGCGTGTAGGCACCGAACACGTTGCGCTGCGACCGCGCCGGGGCGCGATAGGCCACCTCGCTGAGGCGCACCCGGCGCTTGGTGACGCCGGGGAACGGGCGCATGCGATGGAGGTCGATGCCGTCGCCGTCGTCGAGATAGCTGAAGCCGATGTTCTCGAACGTGCGCCCGCGCGGATCGGTCAGAGCCTCGCTCATGTCGACGACGAACACGCCGTATTCGCCGATGACACGGGCGCGGTGCCCTTCCACGAACAGCGCCGTGTTCTCGTCGATGCCGAAGCCGCGCTGCACGCCCGCCTTGGCCATCGCCACGATGAGGCGGCCGAGACGGCCGCGCTTGATGAAATGCTGGTCGACGATGCCCCAGGAGAAGAACCCGAGTCCCTCGCCGATCAGCATGCCGGGCTTTTCCGGGTCGTCGGTGACGCCGAACACCGTGGCGTCGAGCGACGTGCCGCCGACGATCATGGTGCGCGACATCATCGCCGCACCGGCCGACGAGCCGGCGACGAGGCCGCCGGCCTGATTGACGGCGCGGATGGCGGCCAGCACCGGGGTTTCCACCCCGCCCGGAGCAAGGGCGTTGATGATGTTGGCCTGATTGCCGCCGGTGAAATAGACGCTGCCGAACTGCTGCACCAGCGCCACGGTCGCGGGGTCATGGGCAGCCGCCAGCGCCCCCTCGCCGTAGACCGGCGAGAGTTCCGCCTCGAAGCCATAGGCCCGGAACACCTGCACGGTCTCCGGGCCGACGATGTCGGGCTCGCCGGAGGCCGTGGGGAACACGAGGATGCGACCGCCGGCGGCCCGGTGCATTTCACCGTAGACCGCGGCGTTGCTGTCCTCCAGACGTCCGCCAATGACGGCGAGCTTGCGCGCCTCCTCGCTCGCAGGCGCGGAGAACCAACCGAAGATCGACATGACCCCGCCGCTGCTTATTCGGTGGGAGCCAGCAGCACGCCACGCTCGTCAGCGACGATGCGGAAACCCTCCGGCACGTCGAAGGCGATTTCGCGGATGCGCGGCGCTTCTGCCTTCCTGCCCTCGGTGACGCCCTCCGGCTTGAAGTAGATGATCTTTTTCCAGCAGCGCGTGATGCCCTCGCAGAAGATCAGCACGAGATCGTCGTGGCGGGCGAGCTTCAGCGCGGTTTCCACCGCCTCGGTCTCTTCCGGCACGATCTGGATCTGGCTGTCGCCGACGCCGAACTTCATCAGCGCCTCGCGCATCAGCCGCGGAATTTCGTCCGCCTCACGGCCGCGCACGTTGTCGTCGCGGTGACAGATATAGAGGTCGAACTTGCCGGCCACCTTGGCGGCGATGGCCTCCACGTCCTCGTCGCGCCGGTCGCCCGGGCAGGTGACGCACACGATGCGCTTGCCGAGCGGGTTCAGCCGCTCCACCACGTCCACCACCGCACCGACAGCGGCCTCGTTGTGGCCGTAGTCGAGGATGACGCGGAAGCCGTGCTCGTCATAGAC
>NZ_DAISHT010000302.1:0-3218 GCF_036822375.1 Pseudoxanthobacter sp.
CGCTGGCGGACGAATATGGCGCCGATGCCCTGCGCTTCACGCTGGCGGCAATGGCCGCTCCCGGCCGCGACATCAAGCTGGCGACCAGCCGCGTGGCCGGCTATCGCAACTTCATCACCAAGCTGTGGAATGCTGCCCGCTTTGCCGAAATGAACGGCTGCGTGCGGGTGGAAGGCTTCGATCCGGCGACCGTCTCCGGCACGCTCGCGCGCTGGATCGTGGTGGAGGCCGGCCGCGTGGCGGGCGAGGTGGCCGAGGCCATCCGCGCCTACCGCTTCAACGATGCAGCCGGGGCGGTCTATCGCTTTACGTGGAACACGTTCTGCGACTGGTATCTGGAACTCGCCAAGCCGGTGCTGATGGGCGAGGACGAGGCGGCGAAGGCGGAGATCCGCGCCACCACGGCGTGGGCCATCGACCAGATCCTGAAGATTCTGCACCCCTTCGCCCCGTTCGTGACGGAGGAGCTGTGGCTGCGCACCGGCGAGGCCGGGCCGGCGCGCGAGGGCCTGCTGACGCATGCCCGCTGGCCGGTCGCGGTGGCCGGCGACAGCGCGGCGGCCGATGAGATCAACTGGCTGGTGGACCTGATTGCCGCCATCCGTTCGGTGCGCGCGGAAATGAACGTGCCGCCGGCGGCCCTGCTGCCGCTGGTGATCGTCGGGGCCGACGACACCATCCGCGCCCGGCTTGTTACCCACGATGCCGCCATCCGCCGTCTGGCGCGTATCGAGGCGGTGGCCACCGCCGATGCCGCGCCGAAGGCGGCGGCGCAGATCGTGCTCGGCCGCACCACGGCCTGCCTGCCGCTGGCCGGCGTGATCGACTTTGCCGCCGAACGGGCCCGGCTGGAAAAAGAACTGGGCAAGGTGAAGGCCGACATCGCCAGGGTCGATGCCAAGCTCGGCAACCCGAGCTTCATCGAGCGCGCGCCGGAAGAGATCGTGGAGCAGGAGCACGAGCGGCGCACCGTCGCCGAAGAGCGCCGCGCCAAGATCGAAGAGGCGCTCGGGCGGCTGCAGGAAGCCTGAGCCGGGACGCCTGAGCCGGAGAGGGGATGCAGAGACGGCACGCAGGAGCGCCTGCGCCGTCCCCATCCCCCCGCCGGCCGGCCTTGTGCGGGCCGGACCCGATCTGCGGCCACCGGACCGGTCAGGTGGCCGTTTTCGTTTCAGCCGCCGGTGTGCCCGCTCAGCCAGAGGAACAGGGCGAGCGTGACGACCGAGCCGAGGGTGGAATAGAGAATGGTGCGCGCGGTCACGTCGGCCTCGCGGTCATAATATTCCGCCAGCATGAAAGGGCCGGTGCCTGTGGGTAGCGCGGCCAGCATCACCGCCAGATCGGCGGTGAGCGGCGGCAGGCCGAACACGTGGTAGGCCAGCACCCATGTGACGGCCGGCTGCACGATGAGCTTCAGGGCGGTAAGCAGCAGCGCTGCCGGGCGGTCTGCGCTGCCGGTCGTGCGCCGTTCGGCCAGAAACAGGCCGAGGCCGACGAGCGCGCAGGGGCTGGCGGACGCGCCGAGCAGGTCGATGAAGCGGGTGGCGGCAACCGGCAGCGCAAGGCCGCCCGCCGACCACAGAGCCCCCAGAACCGGCGCGATCAGCAGCGGATTGCGGGCGAGCGAGCGCAGCACTTTCAGCAACAGCGGCCCGAGGCGGCGCTCGGCCTGTAACCCCACCTCGATCAGCACGATGGCGACGGCAAACACGATGCACACCGTGATGATGGCGCCGATGGTGACCGGCGCCAGCGATGCCGGGCCGAACGCCATCAGCCCCAGCGGAAAGCCCATGTAGCCGGTGTTGGGATAGGCGGCGTTGAGGCCATCCAGCCCGGCATCCGCCAGATGGCGCGTGCCGCGCCAGCGCAGCGCCATGGTGAGGGCGAACACCAGCAGCGCGCCCAGCCCGAAGGCGCCGGCAAAGCCCGGCTGCCACAGCGCCTGCCAGCTTGCCTTGGCGGTGACGCTGAAAAGCAGCGCCGGCAGCGCCAGATAGACCACGAAGCGGTTCAGTTCCGACGAGGCGGACGGTCCCAGAATGGCGCGGCGGCGGCAGAAGAAGCCGGCGGCGACGAGCGCAAAGATCGGCAGAACGACCGTGAGCGTGGAGAGCATGCGCAACCGCCGTTCGGATGGGCCGGCGAACGGGCCGCTCCGGGCTTGGGAGCGGCTCCGGCCTTGGGGAGAAATTGGGGAGGAAGGGGCGGCGGGCACGCCGGCGCCCCTCACACCGGTGCCCCTGCCGCCCGCGCGACACAGCACACCCGGCCGCGCGATGCGGAGCCGAGCCGGAGCGCCGGCGACCGGCAGTGCCGCTGCAATCGTTAGAAAACCGGCTCGCGGCCGTCAACCGGCCGGCCGCGTTCCGCCCGCCGGCAAGCGGGGCCGGTTCGCGTCAGCGCCGGCGCGGACCGACGGCCGGCGGATCGGAGGCCGGGAAGCTCTCGTCCAGCGCCTCGTCGAGCGCGGCTTCGCGGCCGGCGCTGTCGCCCGGCGCGTCGGCCGGGTCATGGCGGGCGGCAACGCCGTCGGGCTGGCTGAAGGCGGGCGGATCGGAAGCCGGAAAGCTCTCTGCCAGCGCCTCGTCGAGCGCGGCTTCGCGGCCGGCGCTGTCGCCCGGCGCGTCGGCCGGGTCGTGGCGGGCGGCAATGCCGTCGGGCTGGCTGAAGGCGGGGGGATCGGAGGCCGGGAAGCTCTCCGCCAGCGCCTCGTCAAGATCGTCCCCGCCGGGGCGGGCAGGGGCCTGTGCGTTCATCATCGCCACCTCCTCCGGGCCGCCGGTGTGGCGGCTGCCCGTGCGGTTCTGCCGGGAGACCGGCAACAGAGCGGCATTATAACACCGCCATGCTCCGGCGGCGCGGCGAACCTGCGGCGCCGTTTCGAACCCGCGGCGGCTTGTCGGGCCTCATGCGAAGGCGGAACGGGCCGCACCGGCGGCGCTTCCGGCCCGGCCGGGAGGCGAAGCGGCCGGTTCCGGCAAAGAGCAGGGCGGCAGTCTGTCTGTAAAAAAGGGTCTGCGGAAAATTTATCTGTCTTATAAAACAAAGAAGGGCCACTCTCCGAGTGGCCCTTGCATTGTCTTGCCGCAATCCGGGCCAAAACCCGGCATCGTCTCAGGAAGCGAAGATCTCCGCAGTGGCGAGGATCCGGCCCTTGCAAGCCGATGAACGCGGCTGATGACAATGAGACACTGGATCACCTCCTTTCAAACGTT
>NZ_DAISHT010000303.1:0-1872 GCF_036822375.1 Pseudoxanthobacter sp.
CGGGCAGAAGGCATTCCAGTTTCAGGCCTATCCCTTCCGCATGACGCCGGAGAACATCGCCCGGCACTATGACAACCCGAACGCGTCGTTCTGGGCCATGCTGAAGGAAGGCTACGACCACTTCGAGGTCACCCGTCAGGTGCCGAAGGTGGACGTGTGCGGCAAGAAGTACGTGTTCGACGCGAAGACGGCAAACGGGGCGGCCATGTCGCCGTCGAAGGATTGCCCGACCCTCGTGACGGCCCCGGATCTGGCCATCGCCGTTGCCTCTAAGCAGAAGCGCGATGAGGCGCGGGTGGCCGAACTGCTGCCGAAGATGCGCCATGAGCGCGAGCGCGAGGCCGACCGCGCCCGCAAGGTGCTGCTGGCCAGCGCCAAGGGCAAGGTGCGCAGCCCGACCGCCGTGGCCCCGCTGCCCAACCGCCGGCCGGTCGACGGCGGCGGCACGGCCGTGATGGTTGCGGCTGCCGACGGCATTTCGCCGCCGGTCTATGCGACGAGCTTTTCCGCCCCGCCCGGTATCGAGGTGGCGCAGGTGCTGACCGCGGGTCCGGTGCCGGCAACCGCGCAGGCGGCCTCCGCCGCCGTGCCGGCGGCCGCCCCTGCGGTGCCTGTGGCGACAGGCGCGGTCGCGGTTGCGAGCGCGGCGGTTGCCGGTTCTGCCGCCGTTGCTGCGGCCGACGCCGCGCCGGTGGCGGTGACGAGCCGCCCGGCCGAAGTGCGCGTGGCCACGCGAGGAAACGACGACAGCGCCGTTGTCCGCCCGCGCGTGGCGGAAGCCGGCCTGTTCTCTGCGGCGCCGGCGCCTGCCGCGGTTCCGGCCGCTGTCGCGGTCGCCGCCGCGGGCGTGCCGGCTGCCGCCACGGCAACGCCGGCCGCTGCCGCCGCAACGCCGGCCGCACCGGCGGTGCAGCCCGCGGCCACCGAAACCCCGGCTGAGCCGGCCACCGCTGCCCCGGTCCGCACCGCTTCCTCCGGCACGTCCATGCTGCGCGGCTGGTTCGACGGTCTGTTCGGCGGCAACCGCAAGCTTGAGCAGGCAGCACCGGCTGCCGCGGACGTGCAGGTTGCCTCCGCCGGCGAGGCCGCGCCGGCCGCCGCAACGCTGCCGACCGGTCTGGCGCCGGGCGTGCTGCCCGAGCCCCGTCCGGGCCGGGCGGTCGCCTCCGCCCCGGCCGCTGCGGCTCCGGCTTCGGCCCCGGCGGCTGTCGCCGCTCCGGTTGCCGCGGTGCAGCCGGCCGTTGCCGCCGCGCCTGTGGCGGCCCGTCCGACGGCGGCCCGTGCGCCCGCCGTCGCCACCGCGCCCGTCGCCGCCGCGCCCGTTGCCGCCGCACCCGTCACTGCGGCCACGCCGGCTGTCCAGCCGGTCGCGGCTGCCGCGCCGGCCACGCCGGTGGTGGTGCCGGCATCCGCACCCGCCCCGGCGATCGTGCCGGCCGTTCCGACCGGCGCCACGGTGCCGACGCCTTCGGCAGCGGCGCGCGCGCCGGCGGGCGATGCGGCCGGCCTGCGGGCCACCGCGCAAACCACCGCCACCGACCCGGCCGTCAAGCCGACGGTGCCGGCCGGCGAAGCGGTCGCCGTCACTTCCGCGCCGCGGCCCTCGGTGCAGTCGTCCACGGCCTCGGCGCCGCTGGTGCTGGACCCGGCCAGTGCACCGGCCGAAAAGGCCAACAAGTCGGTGTTCGCGCGGGCATTCGATCTCTTCAGCGACTGATCCGCCGGGAACGGCGCCCGACGCCGGACCGCTGCTGTGCTTCTCAGACCCCGCCGTTTGCTGCAGACGGCGGGGTCTTCTTTTCGGCGGACCCGCGTGCGGCGCGGGCGGTGGCCTTGCCCGACACCGGCTCTGCCCGACTCGCTGTGCCTGAG
>NZ_DAISHT010000303.1:1972-3188 GCF_036822375.1 Pseudoxanthobacter sp.
TGCCTGAGCCACGCTTTGCCTGAGACTTGCCGCTTTTGGCCGCACAATGGATGATCGTGCGATCCGGATGCCGGCGCCCGCCGCTACAGGCCGGTCTGCGGGCCCTGCCCGGTCCGCATTGCCGGTGCCTTCCGCCGGCCACAAGAAGGAGCCCGCCGATGAACCCGTTGCCGCCACCGGATTCGCAGCGCTCCGGCCCGCCGGCGCGGCCGCGGCACCACCGGCTGCTGCTCGGCACGCTGATGGTGCTGGCGCTTCTGGCGGGCGGCTGGTCGCTTTACTGGTGGAGCGCGGCGGAGACGCTGGAGCGCGCGGTCAGCGAGGCGGCGGGCGAGCCGGCCTCGGCGGGGGGCATGCGGTTTGTCTGCGAAGGCCGCTCGATCACCGGCTTTCCGCTGCATCTGGTGCTGACCTGCGACGAGGCGGCGATTGTGGCCGGCGGTCTGCCGGACATCCGCCTCGGCGCCGTCGTCGCCTCCGCGCGGCTCGACAATCCCCAGACCGTGACGGCCGACATCGCCGGACCGCTGAACGCGGGCGAGGATGCCGCGGCGCTGCTGCATGCGAGCTGGCTGCACGGCCGGCTCAATCTGCATTTCTCCGGCGCGAGCCTGCAACAGGGCGTCATCACCATCGACAAGCCGGCCGTGACCGCCCTCGGCCTGCCGCCGCTCACCGCCGACATGGTGGAACTGATGGTGCGCCACGACGCGGCCGGGGAGGGCGACGGCGACAGCGGCCCGGATGGCAGCAGCACGGCTGCGCTGACGATCACCGGCGGGCGCAGCGCGCCCGGTGCGCAGCCGCTCGATGCGAGCTTCATTCTGGCGGCGCAGGATGGCGGGCGGGCGCTGGCCGGGCAGGGGCTTCGGGTGCCGCCGCAGGGCCTGCCGCTGGAACTGACGCGGCTGTCGCTGCGCTCCGGCACGGCGGCCATCGAGGCGCGCGGCGACCTCAGTCTGAAGCCTGACGGCCTGCTTGACGGCACGCTCGATGTGCGGCTGATCGATCCCCGCGCGGTGGCCGGCGTGGCGGCCGGGCTGGCGCCGGGCTTCGGCGCGCTGGCCGATCCGCTGGTCATGGCGGTTGCGGCGTTCGGCCGGCCGGGGCAGGCCGGCGGGCGGCCGACATCGGGGCTGACCATCACCCTGAGCGGCAGCCGGGCGTTCGTCGGCTTCATCCCCATTGGCCGCCTGCCGCCGCTGCCGGTCGGGCC
>NZ_DAISHT010000304.1:0-3135 GCF_036822375.1 Pseudoxanthobacter sp.
CGGGCTCGCAGGCGTTCATCTTCGGCATCGTGATGGTGTTCCTCATCCTTGCCGCCCAGTATGAGCGCTGGTCGCTGCCGTTCGCGGTCATTCTGGCGGTGCCGTTCGCCCTGTTCGGCGCGCTGGCCGCGGTGTGGCTGCGGGGCATCAACAACGATGTCTACTTCCAGATCGGCCTTGTCACGCTGATCGGTCTGGCCGCGAAGAACGCGATTCTCATCGTGGAATTCGCGGTCCTGCGCCGGCGCCACGGCCTGTCGGCCGCTGCGGCGGCTCTGGAAGGCGCGCACCTGCGCTTCCGCCCGATCGTGATGACGTCGATGGCCTTCATCCTCGGCGTGCTGCCGCTGGCGCTTTCCAGCGGTGCGGGCTCGGCCAGCCGTCATTCCATCGGCACGGGCGTGGTCGGCGGCATGATCGCGGCCACCTTCCTCGCCACCTATTTCATCCCGGTGTTCTACCGCGTCATCGCCTGGCGCGCGCCGAAGCCGGAGGAGATGGTGCCGGAGGACGAGCGCGAGCCGGGGACCGACGGCTCTCACCCCGCCGGCACCTGACGGCGGCAGCCGGAGACACCCTGCAAAGACCGGCGCCGCGCGAGGGACCCCCCCTTCGCGCGGCGCCGTCGTTTCCGGCCGGCCGGAACACTGCCGCAGGACAGGCGGGAAAAGCGGCGGACGGCAAACGGCCCGGCTTCCGTTTCTGCTTTGTTCTTTCTATGATGGCACCTGTCTGCCACAGCCGCAGGCGGCGTGGGCAACGCGGGGCGGGAATTTCCGGCCCTGCCGTTTCCTCGCCGGGCGCGGCGTGCGACATGAAGGGAAGGGCGGCCCCGCGGGCGGCTCCGCGCCCCGCCTGCCGGCGGTGCGATTCGGGCGCGGCGGCTGCAACGCCGGGCACCGTGCCCGCATCGCCGCCGCCCATGTCTGGAGACCCGAATGCCGGCTCGCACCGAAACGGACCTGTCGCCTGCCGACGACCTGCTGCGCTTTGTCGGCGATGCGCGGTTCCCGACCATCATGGCCGATCCGCCGTGGCAGTTCGTTAACCGCACCGGCAAGGTGGCGCCGGAGCATCGCCGCCTGTCGCGCTACGGCACGCTGGCGCTGCCGGAGATCATGGCGCTGCCGGTGGCCGCCATCGCCGCGCCGACGGCGCACCTTTATCTCTGGGTGCCGAATGCGCTGCTGCCGGAAGGGTTGCAGGTGCTGGCGGCGTGGGGATTCACCTACAAGTCGAACCTCGTCTGGCACAAGGTGCGCAAGGACGGCGGCAGCGACGGGCGCGGGGTGGGCTTCTATTTCCGCAATGTGACGGAACTGATCCTGTTCGGCACGCGCGGGCGCAATGCGCGCACGCTGGATGCCGGCCGCACGCAGGTGAATTATCTGGCGACCCGCAAGCGCGAGCATTCGCGCAAGCCGGACGAGCAATACGGCATCATCGAATCCTGCTCGCCGGGGCCTTATCTGGAGCTGTTCGGCCGCGGCGTGCGCCCCGGCTGGGCCACATGGGGCAATCAGGCCGACGAGGCTTATGCGCCGGACTGGCAGACCTACAGCCACAACTCGTCGACCGACCGCCCCGGACCGGGCGCGGCAGAGTGATGCGGCGCGGGCAAAACCGCCGCGGGGCCTTTTGCAGCGGGCGGGCGAAACCCATCTGTGGGTGCAGGTCCCGCTGCGGGTGAAAATCCCGCCGGGGTGAACGAGGCGGGCCGCAACCGGGCCGCCGGCGAGAAAGCGGACGGCGATGAGCGAGCTTGCGGCGAACCAGAAATATTGCGTGGCCTGCGGTCATCCGCTGCACATTTCAGCGCGCACCTGCCCGAACTGCGGGGCGGTGCAGCCCGGCCTTTCCTCGCGGAACAAGCTGGCGGCGGCGCTGCTGGCGTTCTTTCTGGGCGGGTTCGGCATCCACCGCTTCTATCTCGGCCGCCCGGTGTCCGGCTTCTTCTACCTGCTGTTCTGCTGGACCGTGATCCCCGCCATCCTCGGCTTCATCGAGGCCATTCTGCTGCTGATGATGTCCGAGGAGCGCTTTGCGCAGAAATATGGCTGACACCCGGCAGGGGGCGGCACACTGCGGGGAGACGCCGGGCCTGAGAAAGGCCCGCGCCGGGCCCGCACGCGGGCCTCAGGAGCGCTCGTCCATGGCCCAGTCGGGTTCCGGCAGCAGGTCGGTCAGGGAAAGCTGGTCGGGGTCGCCCGGCGAGACCGGCTCGAAGGTGACCACGCTCGACGGCAGGCCGACCAGCAGCAGCGGGCAGGGATTGCCGACGCCGCGGTGAATGCGATCTTCCAGCTTGCGCCAGTGGGTGGTCGAGGCGCCGTATTTGTCGGCGCAGAAGGTCAGCGCCCAGGCATCGGAGAAGCTCGCCCCGGATGCGCCGATGCGGCGGTTCACGTCAGCCGTCTGTCGCGGCGTCGGGTTCAGGCCCAGCGCCTGCACATCGCGCATGGACGAAAGCCGCCGCTCGCGGGCGAAACGGCGCACCAGCGCCGGCATGTCGTCCTGCAGCGTGATTCCGCGGGTTACGATCACGCCCACCGAGATCGCGCCTTCGGCATGCAGGCGCTTGAAGTTCTCAAGGTCGCGGTCGAAGAACGGATCCTTGTTGTTCCACTCGATTTCCAGTGCCACCACCCGGCTGTCCGGGAAGGTGCGCACGTGGTCGACCTCGTGGCTGATCGACTCACGCGGCACGCCGTTGATGCGCTTTTCAATGGTGAACTTGGTCTTCACCCAGCCATGGGCATCGAACGCCTTGCGCAGCCGCCGCGTGCCCTTTGCCTCGCCGCCGCCGGACCCCACGATCTCGTCGATCGGAATCGAGACGTCGCCCAGCACCGTTTCGAGTTCGGCGAGCGCGTCGGGAAAATCGACCCCGAGAATGGCCCGGGCGTGGGAGTGGTATTCAATCTGAAAGCCACGGGCGAGAAGCGATTCGAACATCGCGCAATAACAACCGGTTGCAGGCAGCAGGAACAGGGCCGTCAGGAACAGCACCGGCAGCAGCAGCGCCGGCGCGCCCCTTATGCCATGCCATTGCTGCTTCGTGAGGCCGAACGGTGACCTCCGGGCAAAAAAAAGACCGCAGCGAACGAGCGCGCGGTCTTAAGTCTAGGGAGGAAA
>NZ_DAISHT010000305.1:0-3092 GCF_036822375.1 Pseudoxanthobacter sp.
AACTTTCCGTCAGCGCCAGCTATCTCAACCTGATCGAGCGCAACCAGCGCCCGGTCACGGCGCAATTTCTGTTAAAGCTGGCAGAGGTTTACGAAATCGACTTGCGCGCCCTCGCCGGCGAGGCGGACCAACGTGCGGTTGTCGATCTGGCGGAAGTGCTGGCCGATCCGCTGTTTCGCGAAACGCCGGTGCCGCATCACGAAATCGTCGAGCTGGCCTCGGCCGCACCCGGCATCGGCGATGCCTTCGCCCGCCTCTACCGCGCCTATCTCGATGCCAAGCGGCAGGCGGAGACCGAGACCCACCGCGTTGCCGACCGCGACACGCTCTCGCCCGGGGCCGAGGACGCCGTGGAGATCGTGCGCGACTATATTCAGGACCAGCGCAATCACTTCCCCGCTATCGAGGAGGCCGCCGAAACGCTGGCCGGCACGCTGGCGGGAATCGCCCCCGATCCGCTGCAGGCGATTCGCGAGCGACTGCGCGAGAAGCACGGCATCACCCTGCGCGTGCTGCCGGTGGACGTGATGCCGCGCGCGCTGCGCCGCTTCGACCGCCACCGCCGCCAGCTTCTCATTTCGGAGATGCTGGATACTCCCGGCCGCATTTTCTCGGCCGCCTTCCAGCTTGTGCTGCTGGAGTTCGGCGCCATTCTCGATCATCTCAGCGAAAAGGCCGGCATCGCATCGGTGGCGACCCGCCGCCTGCTGCGCGTCAATCTGGCCAACTATGCCGCCGGCGCGCTGATGATGCCTTACGGCCCGTTCCTGAACGGAGCGGAGAATCTCGGCTACGACATTCAGGTGCTGGGGGCGCGGTTCGGCGCCAGCTTCGAGCAGGTCTGCCACCGCCTCACCACCCTGTCGCGCGCCACCCAGCGCGGGGTGCCGTTCTTCATGCTGCGGGTCGATTCGGCCGGCAACGTCTCCAAGCGCTTTTCGGCGGCGAACTTCCCGTTCTCCCGATTCGGCGGCACCTGCCCGCTGTGGGCGATCCACTCCACCTTCAAGATTCCGAATCGCATCTTCACGCAGGTTGTCGAGATGCCTGACGGCACGCGCTATTTCACCATCGCGCGCGCCATCAGCCGGGTGGTGTCGTCATGGGTGAATTCTGAAGCAGAACTTGCGCTGGGGCTCGGCTGCGAGCTGAAACACGCCCAGCGCCTCGTCTATGCCCGCGGCCTCGACCTCGCGCAGCCGAATGCCACGCCGATCGGCATCAACTGCCGGCTCTGCGACCGGCCGGACTGCACCCAGCGCTCCATGCCGCCGTTCTCCAAGACACTGCTGATCGAGGAGCACACGCGCACGATTGCCCCGTTCCGCTTCGAATGAAAGACCGGGATCACACCGCAGGCAAGCGCGACAGGTGAAGCGCGACCGGTGAAGCGTGACGGGCGAGGCATCCGGAGAGACGCGACGGGGGGCCGAAAAGACGGGGCTGAAAAACACGAAGGGCCGGAGCGGCAGCCGCTCCGGCCCTTCGATCTGAAATCGCAGCCGGAATTCCGGCCGCCCGGCGGGCCTGCTCAGCCCGGCGACTCAGCCCGGCGTCCAGGCGTCGTAATCGCCGGTCGCCTGCGGGCGGTGCCCCTCGCCGGCCAGCGAGCCGAGCGGGCGATAGGCCTCGCGCGTGCCGGTCATGTTGGCGCGGTGCGGCTTCTGCCAGGGGCGCGGGGTGTAGGCTTCTTCCGAGGGCGGCGTATCGTGGCGATGATGGATCCAGCCCCACCAGCCCGGCGGAATGCGGCTCGCCTCGACCGGGCCGTTATAGATGACCCAGCGCCGCTCGAAGCGGAAGTCCGGCGAAATGGTCTTCGACTTCTGGCGATAGTAGACGTTGCCCTGCTCGTCCTCGCCCACCTTCTCTCCGAAGCGCTTGGTGTAGAACTTCGTGCCGAAGGTGTAGTCGTTCCACCAGGAGAAGAAGTGGAGAAGGAATTTCTTCATCGCGTGCGACGCCTGTCCGAGACGACTGAAAGCCCGCCCGGCACGGCTGACGCCCCGGACGTTTGCCGGACCATCGCACCGAAAAGGCCGTCTTGTCCAGTGGTTGGCGCCACCGGCGGGCGCGGCCCCTCGCCGCGCGGAAGGCGGCCTCCCCGAGGCCCGCAAAAGCCGGCCGCGTCCGCGCGTCAACAGTCAAGTGCGCAGCGTCGTCACGAACGCCTGATCTGCGCCGGCTGGGGATATGGTGGAAAAGTAACCTTCTCTTAACCACCATATTTAGTGCAGAAGCCCGCCATCCGACACAAGCGATAGCCAATCCCTTGACCAGCGCCCCAGACTCGCCCTAGTCTCTCCCCATGCCCGGCCGGCGGGCGTGCTTGTATTGAACCGCGGCCGGGTCTTTCTGGTGTTCCGTCAAGATGCGTAGCGTCCGCCCCCGCCAGCCGGGCGCGGACGGTGTTTTTGTGCGGCCGGCTCCTGCCGGTGCGGGCGACACGTCCCACCCCGCGTGGAACCGTCCGGAGGACGGGATGAAACACTCTATTTAGGGCTTCGGTTCACCATCGAACGCAACATGCTGTGGCATGTCGGCGTCTGGCCCGGGTCCTGACGCAACGCCGCCTCCGCAGGGGCCGGCACGACTGATTGCACGGACGCCGCCCCTTCATGCGGGCAGCGTCGGGAGCGGCCGCCCGGCCGGAAAGCGGATGCTTCCGCGCTGCCGGGGCGGCAAACGCAACGCCTGACAGGCGAGATCGAGGACGACGGGAATGCGGATCGAACGGCGCTATACCAGCGAGACCGGCGGGGCCTATGACGGGATCGAATTTCGCAAGGCGCTGAGCGAGATCCGCAATCCCGACGGTTCGGTCGTGTTCCGGCTCGCCGACATCGAGGTTCCGGTGTCGTGGAGCCAGGTGGCCTGCGACGTGCTGGCCCAGAAGTACTTCCGCAAGGCCGGCGTGCCGGCGCGCCTGAAGCGCGTGGCCGAGGAAGGCGTGCCGGAGTTCCTGTGGCGCTCGGTCGCCGACGACGAGGCGATGGGCGACATCGCCCCCTCGGCGCGCACCGTGAGCGAGCACGATTCGCGGCAGGTGTTCGACCGGCTGGCCGGCACGTGGACCTACTGGGGCTGGAAGG
>NZ_DAISHT010000306.1:0-3087 GCF_036822375.1 Pseudoxanthobacter sp.
ACCGCATCTATGGCTGCGACGACTGCCTTGCCGCCTGCCCGTGGAACAAGTTCGCCCGCACCGGCCGCGAGGCAAAGCTCGCCCACCGCGCCGACCTCGTGGCCCCGCCGCTGGCCGAACTCGCCGCCCTCGGCGACGAGGCGTTCCGCGCCCGCTTTTCCGGCTCGCCCGTCAAGCGCATCGGCCGCGACCGCTTCGTGCGCAATGTGCTGATCGCGCTCGGCAACAGCGGCCGGCCGGATCTGCTGCCCGCCGTGCTGGCACGCCTTGACGACGACGCGCCGCTGGTGCGCGGTGCGGCGGTGTGGGCGCTGGCCCGCCTCGATGCCGTCCGGTGGGCGGCCGAGCGCGGCCGCCGGCTGGCCGGCGAGCGCGATGCCGGCGTCAGGGAAGAATGGGAAACCGTGCAGGGAGAGCCGTCATGAGCCCCGGGGAAACCGCCGCAGACGCCGGCCTGCCTGCCGCCCCGCCGGCAGAGCCGGCCCACCTCGTCGTGATCGGCGGCGGCTACAGCGCGGGCGTGCTGCTGGCGCTGGCGGCCGCGCGCGGCCTCCGCCTCACTGCCACCACGCGCAGCCCGGAACGCTTTACCCGCCTCGAAGCGCTCGGCGCCACGCCGCTGCTGTTCGACGGCACGCGGGCCGAGCCGGCCCTCGCCGCGGCACTGGCCGGGGCAACGCACCTGCTGGTCTCCGCCCCGCCGGACGCCGGCGGCGACCCGCTGCTGGCCTGCCACGCCGAAGACGTGCGCCGCGCGCCGCACCTGCGCTGGGCCGGGCTGTGGTCGACCCTCGCCGTCTACGGCGATGCCGGCGGCGCCTGCATCGACGAAAGCGCCCCGTGCCGGGCGACCTCGGAGCGCGGACTGCGCCGCATTGCGGCCGAGGCCCGCTGGCAGGCGCTCGCCGCCGGGCGCGCCCTGCCGCTCGCCATCCTGCGCCTGGCCGGCATCTATGGCCCGGGCCGCAATGCGCTGGCCAATCTGGCGGCCGGCACGGCCCACCGCATCGTCAAGCCGGGTCAGGTGTTCAACCGCATCCATGTGGACGACATCGCCGCCCTCACGCTTGCCGCAGCCGGGGCCGGTCTTGCCGGCACCTTCAACCTCAGCGACCGCGAGCCCGCACCGCCGCAGGACGTGGTAGCCTATGCCGCCGGCCTGATGGGCGTGACGCCGCCGCCGGAGGAGGATTTCGCCACCGCGCGCCTGTCGCCGATGGCACGCTCGTTCTATGGCGACAACAAGCGCGTCAGCGGCGAGGCCATCGTGGCCGCCACCGGCCGGGCGCTGCTGTGGCCCGACTATCGCAGCGGCCTCTCCGGGCTGTGGAACACCGGCCGCTGGCGGGGCTGAAACCGCCCGCCCGCCGCCTCAGCCCCCCATCTCAGCCCCCCCATCTCAGCCGCCGTCGTCCGGCAGCGGCGTGACCCGGCGCAGCGTCAGATTGATTCGCCCGCCCTGCGGCAGCAGCCGCGACGAGCCCGCCCGGATGCGGTCGATGCCGTGGAAGGCGAGCCGCGAAGCCCCCTCCAGCACCAGCCCGTCGCCCGAGGCGAGCGTGACCGAGCGCGTCGGCCCGCCGCGCGCCGTGCCGCCGATGCGGAACAGCGCCGAATCGCCCAGCGACAGCGACAGCACCGGGGCGCGGAAGTCGGCCTCGTCGCGATCCTGATGCAGGCCCATGCGGGCATGGCCGTCATAATAGTTGACGAGGCAGGCCTCCGGCAGCGCCGCAAGGCCGGTCACGCGCTGCCACAGCGCAGCGAGGCGGCCGGGCAGCGCCGGCCAGCACCGGCCGGTCACGGGATGGTGAGACTGATAGCGGTAACCGCTCTCGTCCGACACCCAGCCGAGCGCGCCGCAATTCGTCATCGAAACCGAAAAAGGCCGCCCGTTCCGCGGCATGCGCGGGCGAAACAGCGGGGCCTCGGCCATGATCGCGGCAATTTCTCCTGCAAGTTCAATCTGTTCGTGCACACTCAACAAGCCGGGCAGAAATCGTGCGCCGGCAATGTCGAGGCCGGCAATATTCGGCTCTGTGGCCATTGCGTCCTCCGCTCCGGTTGCTGTTGTGGCTTTGCACAGGGCGTGCGGCAAGTCGCCTTTGTAACCGCCCGCGACCTCTCGTCGGCATAGACGGGGCCGCCGGAACCTGCATAAACTGCCGAAATTCGAGACACGCCTGCGAAACAGGCGCTTGTTTCGGCCGGCGGATGGCGCTGAGGTTCATCCGCCGCCGGGGAAAAGGCAGCCGCGTGGGACCGGCCAGAGGCCGTCGCGGCGCAGGTTCAGGGGGAGCCGCGTGAGCGTAGCCGCACAGACGCAATCTCAGACATCCGGCCCCGCCGAAAAGGCGATCGCCCTCGATGTGAAGGGCATTCACAAGCGCTTTGGCAATCATGAAGTGCTAAAGGGCGTGTCGCTGACGGCGCGCGAGCACGACGTGGTGGCCATTCTCGGTTCGTCCGGTTCGGGCAAGTCGACCTTCCTGCGCTGCATCAACCTGCTGGAACTTCCCGACAGCGGCGAGGTGCGCGTCAAGGGCGAGCTCATCAAGATGGGCCAGCGGCAGGGCCACAACGCCCCCACCGACATGAAGCAGGTGGATCGTATCCGCGCCAGGCTCTCCATGGTGTTCCAGCAGTTCAATCTCTGGCAGCACATGACGATTCTGGACAACGTCACGGCCGCGCCGATGCACGTTCTGGGCCGCGACCGCAAGTCCGCGGTCGAGAAGGCCGAGGCGATGCTCGCCAAGGTGGGCGTGGCCGACAAGCGCCACCATTATCCCGGCCAGCTTTCCGGCGGCCAGCAGCAGCGCGTGGCGATTGCCCGTGCGCTCGCCATGGACCCGGAGGTGATGCTGTTCGACGAGCCGACGTCGGCGCTCGATCCCGAGCTCGTCAACGAAGTGCTGAAGGTGATGAAGGACCTCGCCGCCGAGGGCCGCACCATGCTGGTGGTGACCCACGAAATGGGCTTCGCCCGCGAAGCCGCCAACAAGCTCCTGTTCCTGCATCAGGGGCGCGTGGAGGACGAGGGCAACCCGCGCGAGGTGATGGCCAACCCCAATTCCGAGCGCTTCC
>NZ_DAISHT010000307.1:0-3078 GCF_036822375.1 Pseudoxanthobacter sp.
TGCTCCTGCGGCGGGCGGCCTTCGCCTCTTGCCGGTCCGGCCCGGCACCGGCATCCTGCCGCGCGGAACCGACCGGCGGGAACATCAGCGCGTGGGCAAGCCTCTTCTTTCACTCCTCGACCGGCTGCGCCATCCCGGCCGGCTGCCCGCCTCGCTTCAGGTGCAGATCGTGCCGGCCCTGCGCGCCGGCATCGCCGGCGTGCTGCCGATTCTCGCCGGCGAACTCATGGGCGAGCCGCTGGTGGCCGGCATCGGCGTGGTCGGGTTCCTCGGCTGTCTCATCGATCCCGGCGGCGAGCCGCAGGTTCGGCTGAAGGCGATGATGAGCTTCGCCGTGCTGGTGGCCGCGGTGTGCCTGCTCGCCTGGGCGGGCAGCCAGTGGCTGCCGCTCGGCATCGGCCTTGCTGTCGTGTGCGGCTTTGCGTTCTCTTACGTCATGGTGCTGGGCGCGGCCGCCACCGCGGTGGGGCTGATGCTGACCGTGGAACTGGTGGTGTTTCTGGGCCAGCCGCTGCCGGGCGCCGGCATGGTGCTGCTGGGCGCGTTTTTTGCCTTTCTCGGCGGGCTGTGGGCGGTGGTGCTGACGCTGGTGATCTGGCCGAACGGCGGCGACACGCCGGCCCGCGGCGCACTGGCCGAAAGCTGGCGCGCACTGGCCGGGCTGGCGGAACGCATGAAGAGCCTGCACGATGCCCCGCCCCGGCCGGGCGGCTGGGAGCGCATTGCGCCGGAGGGCTGGGCCCCCGTGCGGGCCACGCTGGAGACCACGCGCAGCCGGCTGGCGGCCGTGCGGCGCACCCGCGGCGGCACCAGCGCCCGCAGCCGGCGCGTGCTGCTGCTGCTTTCCGATGCGGAAACGGTGTTCCGCCTGCTGTGCGCCCTGTGCGGCAGCCTGGAGGCTATCGACCGCAGCGGCGCCGCGCCGGCCCGCGCCGCCGCCGGCGCCTTCAGCAATGCCCTGCGCGACATTGCCGAGAGCTGCCGCATCATCGCCGGCCTGCTCGATGCGCCCCCCCGCGACCTCGCCGGGGCGCGCAGCCGCGCCGCCCTGCTCACCGCCGCCCTCGCCGGTCTGGACCGCTCGATCGGTGCGCTCGGCCACGCCGGTGCCACGCCCGACGGCCCGGTGGCACAGGCGGCGCTGGTGATGCGCGAGGCGGCACTCTGCCTTGCCGATGCCGGCCGCACCACGCCCGCCGGGCACAGCGCGGATGCGCTCGCCGATGTTATCTGGGCGCCGGCGGACCCCCTCGGTCTGACCGCCATCGGCGAGACGCTGAAAAGCAATTTCACCATCCGCTCGGTGGCCTTCCGCCACGCCGTTCGCGTTGCGCTCGGGGCGGGGCTCAGCGTCGGCCTCAGCCAGTCGTCGGCGCTCGATCACGGCTACTGGATGAGCGTGACGACCGTCATCATCCTGCAGCCCTACACCGCCACCACCTGGCGGCGCATGCTCGACCGCGTGGCCGGCACCGTGGCCGGCTCGGTCGCCGCCGCGCTGCTGCTGGCGGTTCTGAACACACCGCTGGAAATCGCCGTCCTCATCTTCCCCTTTCTCGTCGTCGCCATGCTGCTCCGGGCCGTCGGCTATGCCTTCTATGTGCTGGCGATGACCGTTGCCTTCCTGCTGATCGCCGACCTTTTCGCCGCCAACGGGCTGGCGCCGTGGAGCCTTTCGTGGCTGCGGATCGAAAGCAGCTTTCTGGGGGCGGCGCTGGCGCTGGTGCTGTGCTTCTCGCTGTGGCCGAACTGGGAGGCGCGCGGCCTGCCGAACGCCATCGCCGCCTCGCTCATGGCGGCGCGGGATTTCATCACCGCCGCGCTCGCCCGCCCCGACGGGGCCGCGCTCGACGCGCGCACCCGCGGCGGCCTGCAGCGCGCCTGCGGACTGGCCAACAACAACGCCGAAACCGCCCTGCAGCGCCTCATCAACGAGCCGCGCATCGTGCCGTCGCCGGCGGTGGAACCGGCGCTGGCGGCCATCAGCGCCGCGCGCCGGCTCTCCGGCCTCGCCATCGAGATCGACGCGCTGCCGGCAGCCGCCTTTGCCGGGCCGCAGAACGCCGCCGTCGCCGCCTCCGCCGCGCGGTGGGCGGATGAGGCGCTGGCGGGGCTTGCCGCGTCGCTGGCCGGTCAAGGCAGCAGCGGCGCGCTGCCGCCGCTGCCGCAGGATGTTGTCGCCGCCTGCCGCCACGCCGCCGCCGATGTGGCGCAGGCCGGCGCACCGGGCCTGCTGTTTGCCGCGCTGGAGCGGATGGAGCGGCAGGTTTCCGCCATTGCCGGCGGTGCCGGCGACCTGCTCGCCGCCCTGCCGGCGGCGGCACCCGCCACGCCGGCGGCCCGTTCGCCGGCCTGAACGGGCTGCGACACACTGGCCCCGGCGCGCCGGAGCGGGCCTCTTGCCGCCCTTCCAGACTGGGCTTAGAAAAACTCGCATTCTGCCAGCCCCGTCGGTCCCGGCACCGGACCGCCGGCTGCCTGCCCCGCGGCAGACGGCTGTGCTGCCGGAATCCCCGGGAACCTGAAAAATTCCCGCGGACCTGAAACATGGGACCCGGCGCGACAAGCGGCGCAACCTCAGCGCCCGGCCGCGCCACGGCTAAGGAGCGCATCGAACCATGACCGTCCATAACGTGCCCGAGCCGGCCTTCAAATACCGCTCGCTGTTTCCCCTCGGTGCCGATCCGACCCCCTATCGCAAGCTGACCAGCGATTATGTGCGCGTGGAAAAGCTGGGCGACCGCGAGGTGCTGGTCGTGGAGCGCGAGGGGCTGCGCCTGCTCGCCGAAGCGGCGATGATCGACATCAACCACCTGCTGCGCCCGGGCCACCTCGACCAGCTCGCCAAAATCCTGAAGGATCCCGAGGCCACCGCCAACGACCGCTTCGTGGCCTTCGATCTGCTGAAGAACGCCAACATCGCCGCCGGCGGCATCCTGCCGATGTGTCAGGACACCGGCACCGCGATCGTGATGGGCAAGAAGGGTCGCCTTGTGTGGACCGAGGGCGACGATGAAAGCGCCCTCGCCGAAGGCATCCGCGATGCCTATGCCAAGAAGAACCTGCGCTACAGCCAGC
>NZ_DAISHT010000308.1:0-3074 GCF_036822375.1 Pseudoxanthobacter sp.
TCAGGGAAAAGGGAGGCAGCCGCAGCCAGCAGAGGCGCTAGCCGCAAATAATCGCCGGAAAATGACCGTTGCGCGCACGCGCCGCCTTCACCATGGCTGAATGCTCTGACCGATCGCGCGCCCGCCGTCAAGCATAACCGCTGCGCGGGCGGCTCCGGAAATGTACGGACCCGCCCGCAAGCCGGGGCAGGCCGGCAAAATCGTCCCCGTCCGCCCGGCTTCAGAACGTGCCCTCGTAGCGCGCAACCGCCGGCTCGGCATCGGCCGCCGCCTGCCAGGCCTGCATGGCCGGCAGTGCCAGCACCGCATCCATATAGGACTGCGAGACGGCCGACACCGGCACGCCATAGCGCTGCAGGCGGGTGACAACGGGCGCATACATCGCATCGGCCGCACCGAAGCCGCCGAACAGAAACGGCCCGTCGCAGCCGAAGCGGCTGCGGGCCGCCGCCCACAGCGCCTCGATGCGCGCGACATCGCCCGCCACCGTCTCCGGCAGGCCAGCCGGCGCCGGCGCCCGGCCGAGGTTCATCGGCAGCGCGCTGCGCAGCGCGGCAAAGCCGGCATGCATTTCCGCTGCAATCGCCCGCGCCTCCGCCCGCGCCGCCCGGCCGCGCGGCCAGAAGGCGTGTTCGGGAAACAGTTCGGCCAGATATTCCAGAATGGCGAGGGATTCCCACACATGGGTTGCCCCGTCGATCAGGCACGGCACCCGGCCGGAGGGCGAATGGACGAGAATGCGGGCGCGGGTATCGTCCTGTCCCAGCGGCACCAGCGTCTCGGAAAACGGAATGCCGAAATGCGCCAGCGGCAGCCACGCCCTGAGCGACCACGACGAATAACGCTTCGATGCGATGACGAGATGGAGCGGCACGACCGGACCCCCTGTTGCGGCCGGCAGGCCCGGCCAGTGAGTGCCGCCACCATGCCGCGACCGGCGGCCGTATGCCAATGGATCGTTCTGATTCCACACATCAGCCGCATGAATGAACAGGCTGCTTTTACCCGGCCGGCCGGGTACGGACGTCCGCTGCCGCTGCGGCGGCGGGGAAAAATCGTCTATGCTTGCCCCGATCGCCGAACCGGGGCCTGCCGATGCCGAATTTCAGCCTGCTCGATTACCTCGCCCTCTTCTGGTTTCTGGGGAGCTGGGCGGTCTATGGCTATGTCATCGATCACAGCCGCTGGCAGCACCGCACGCTTTCCGCCGCCATGCGCGGGCAGCGCCGGCGGTGGATGCACGCCATGGCCCGGCGCGAAAACCGCATCGTCGATGCCTCCATCATGAGCGGGCTGCAGAACGGCACCGCCTTCTTTGCCTCCACGGCGGTTCTGGCCATCGGCGCGGCCTTCGCGCTGCTCAATTCCACCGACCGCATGATCGAGGTGTTCTCCGATCTGGAAATGCCGACCACGGCCGCGCGCCAGATCTGGGAGGTGAAGGGCATGGGACTGCTGCTGATCTATGCCTACGCCTTCTTCAAGTTCGGCTGGTCCTACCGGCTGTTCAACTATGCCTCGATCCTGATGGGCGCGGTGCCGACGGCCAGGGACGTGGATACGCCGGAGGGCTGGGCAGCGGTGGAGCGCGCCGCCGCCATGGCCAACGATGCCGGACGTCATTTCAAGCTGGGGCTGCGGGCGTTCTTCTTTTCCATCGGCTTTCTCGGCTGGTTCGCCGGGCCGGTCGCCTTTTTCTGCGCCGCCACGCTCATTCTGGCGGTTCAGGCCCTGCGCCAGTTCGCCTCCGCCCCGCACGATGCCGTGCTGATCACCGCCGATCAGGCCGCCGCCATGCCGCGGCCGTTCGCGCCGCCTCAGGGCGCGGGAAAGAAGGCCGACGACCGCCCCGCGAGCCGGTAGGCGATGAGCCCCTCGATCTCGCGCGCCGCGGCATCGGTGGCGGCAAGGCCCGCCACCACGTCGGGCTTTTCGGTCAGAACCTGCATGCCGGGCAGCGCGCGGTAGTCGACCGGCACCGGCACGAGGCCGCTCCAGCCGGCGGCGCGGAAAGTGCCGAGCGCGCGCGGCATGTGGGCGGCCGACGTGACGAACAGCCAGACCGAACCCGGCTGCGGCGCCACCAGCGCGCGGGCGTTGACGGCATTCTCCCAGGTCGTGCGCGAGTCCCGCTCCGTCACCAGCCGGTCGGCGGCGATGCCGAAGCTCTCCGCCACCCCGGCCGCCAGATCGGCCTCCCGGCGATAGCCGGCACCGAACTTGTTGCCGCCGGTCAGCACCACGGGAACGCCGGGATAGCGGCGGGCGAGCGCGGCCACGGCGATCAGCCGGTCGGCCGCCGCCCCGAATTCCGTCTCGCCGCGGGCATGGGACATCGCGGTATCGATATAGCCGCCGAGCACGAGAATGCCGTCGACGCGGTCCGGCAGCGGGGCCGCGGGAATGCGCGCCTCAAGGGTGCGCAGCAGCAGGGTGCCAGCCGGCAGAAAGCCGAACACCAGAAAGCCGAGCGCGGCCAGCCCGCAGGCCCCGAGCGCCAGACGCCGCCGGCCGGCCAGCAGCGCTGCCGCCCCGGCAATGGCCAGAAGCGCCATCAGGTTCGACGGCTGCGCCAGTGTCGCCAGCCAGTAGATCAGCGGTGTCACGGCCCGCACATCCCCCCGAAAAACCGATCTCCCGAACGCGAAACCGCCCCGAAAACGAACCGGCCCGCACGAAGGCGGGCCGGAAGCGCAGTTCTGGGCGGCGGCGGCCTCAGGCGACTTCGTCGGCCGAGCGGACGACCTTGCCGACCAGACCGTAGGCGATGCCCTCATCCGGGCTCATCCAGTAGTCGCGGTCGGTGTCTTTCTCGATGCGCTCCACCGGCTGGCCGGTAGCCTCGGCGAAGATGCGGTTGAGGCGATCGCGCATCTTGATGATCTCGCGGGCCTGAATCTCGATATCGGTGGCCGGGCCGCCGGTGCCGCCGGACGGTTGATGCAGCAGGAAGCGCGTGTTGGGCGTGCAGAAACGCTGCTCCCTGGGCACCGACACATAGATCAGCGCCCCGGCGCTCGCCACCCAGCCCATGCCGAGGATGCGCACCTTCGGCCGGATGAAGCGGATCGCAT
>NZ_DAISHT010000309.1:0-3069 GCF_036822375.1 Pseudoxanthobacter sp.
GATAGGTCAGGCGCACGGTCTGCGCCTTGATCGTGATGCCGCGCTCGCGCTCGATATCCATCGAGTCGAGCACCTGTTCCTTCATCTCGCGCTCGCTCAGCGCACCGGTGCGCTGGATCAGCCGATCGGCAAGCGTCGACTTGCCATGATCGATATGCGCGATGATCGAAAAGTTGCGAATGAGCGGGCGCGGTTCTGTCGTCATGGCCGCGGAGATAGCATTGCCCCGGCGGGCCGCCAAGCGGGGAAAAGCGGCGCAGGCCCCGGTTTCAGCCGATTTTGCCGGGCGGTGGCCGAAGTTCCGCAGGGTGGCCGCGCTCAGCCGCCGTTCGGCCCCGGTGCCAGCAGCGGATCGGCCCGTTCCAGAATGCCCAGCGCCTTCGCACGGGCGGTCAGGCGGCGGGCAAGCTCCAGCTTCAGCGGCGCATCCGCCACCCCGCCGCGGGCGGCGACAAGGGCGCTGTCGCGGCTCACCTGCGGCCCGTCGGCCGGGTTCAGCGCCACCAGCCGGCCGGCGGCGATGTCGTCTTCCACCCACGTCTGCGGCATGTAGCCGACCGCCGCGCCGGCGCGGATCAGCGCCAGTCCCGGCCCGCCCGGCATGCGCGAGGCAGCCCGCGCGCGCAGTCGCAGCACCGCCACCGCATCGGGAATCACCTGCCACCAGCCGAGCATCAGATAATGGGGCACCACCGCGAACACATCGTCGAGCCCGGCATCCGGCGGCAGCCGCGCGGCCACCCCGGCGCTGGCCGTCATCACGATCTTCTCGCGGAAGATCGCCAGCGGAAAAAGTTCGTCGAGCAGCGGATCGAGGTTCGGCCACCCCATGATGGCAAGGTCGACGCCCCTGTCATGAACCCGTTCGGCAACGTCGCCATGATTGCCCTCGTGCAGCACCACCTCCACCAGCGGATGCGCACCGAGAAACGACACCATGACCGGCGACACCACCGGGGCCACCAGCGAGCGCAGCGTGGCGATGGCGATGCGGCCGCGCTCGGCGGCACGAATCGCATCGCACCCCTCCAGCATGGTGGTCAGCACCCGGCGGGCATAGGGCAGAAAGGTCGCGCCGCGCTCGGTGAGGCGCACCTTGCGGCCGCGCTCGAAAAGCGGCCCGCCGAGCGCCTCTTCCAGCGCGCGGATGCGCATGGAAACGGTCGCCTGCGTCACCGCCAGCCGGGCCGCCGCCTTGGTGAAGGAGCCGTCGCGCACGATACGGTCGAAGGTGCGCAGCTGATCGATATCCATCGGGAAAGCTGATGGTTGAGTTTGGACAATTCAATCTGTGGCATGATAACATCACACCAATCAATCCATAACCAGAAGGCGATCCATGAGCATCATCGTCCGTCCGGCCGTCTATGCCGACCTTCCGGCGATTCTGGCGATCTATAACGACGCGGTTGCCAACACCACGGCGATCTGGAACGAAACCCCGTCCGACCTGGCCGGCCGCACGGCCTGGTTCGAGGAACGCATTGCCGCCGGCTTCCCGGTGCTGGTGGCCGACGAGGACGGCATGGCGCTGGGCTATGCCACCTACGGCCCGTTCCGCCCCCATGAGGGCTACCGGCACACCGCCGAGCTTTCCATCTATGTGCGTGCGGACCTGCGCGGACGCGGCGTCGGCAAGGCCCTGCTCGGCCGCCTCGTGGACGAGGCCGCTGCGCGCGGCGTGCACGTTCTGGTCGGCGGCATCGAGGCCGCCAACGAAAGCTCCATCCGCCTCCATGCCGCCTTCGGCTTCCAGAACTGCGGCGTGCTTCCGCAGGTCGGCACCAAGTTCGGCCGCTGGCTCGACCTGCTGTTCATGGTGAAGGTGCTGGACGGCAACGCCCCGCCGGCGCCGAAGGGCTGACCGGCCCGGCCTCTGCCTCTGCCTTCGCCGGCCGCCATTGCAAATGAGTTGCAGTGGTGTTAGGCAGATCGCGTGGCCTGCGGCGGCTTTTCCGTCGCGGGCCGCTTTATGTCCTTCCACGGCGGCCCGGCTGCCGTGTGCGTAAGCGTTAACGTCAGTCAACGCACCCCAACCGATCCCGATCCCGGGTTTCGGCCGGTGGTGCTTTGCGCGCGTCAGCGCCCGTCAGGCCCTCCGGTCCGAGCCGTTCTTCAGACGGGATTCCTCAACCGGAGCCGACATGTCCGTTCCTTCCCCTGCCGATGCCGGCGCTGCGCTGCGCCATGCGACGACGCGCACACGGTTCGCTCTGCGCTTCCGCCATATCGAGGTGGTGCGCGTCGATCGTCTCAGCCCGCATCTGATCCGCGTCGCCTTTGCCGGCGGCGACCTTGGCGATTTCCAGAGCGCCGGCTTTGACGACCATGTGAAGCTGTTCTTCCCGGCCCCCGGCGAAAGCCGGCCGGTTCTGCCGGCCATCGGCCCGGACGGCGGCCCGGCCACGGGCACCGGCGCGCTGATTGCGCGCGACTACACCCCCCGCCGGTTCAGCGCCGCCCGCGGCGAGCTTGAAATCGAGTTTGCCGTGCACGAGGCCGGTCCGGCCACCGCATGGGCCCTGCAGGCTGCCCCCGGCCAGATCATCGGCCTTGGCGGACCGCGCGGTTCCATGGTGCCTGCCGACGATTTCGACTGGTACCTGCTGGCCGGCGACGATGCCGCACTGCCGGCCATCGCCCGCCGGCTGGAAAGCCTGCCGGCCGGCGCGCGCACCTTCGTCTTTGCCGAAACGGGCGGACCGGAGGATGAACTGCCGCTGGCCGCGCCGCAGGGCACGACGATCCGCTGGCTGCACCGCGGCAGCACGGAGCCCGGCCTCTCAACGGTGCTGGATGCGGCGCTGGCCGCCTTTGTGCCGCCGCCGGGCGACGGCCATGTGTGGATCGCGGCCGAAAGCGGCGTCGCCCGCCGCCTGCGCACGCTGATGCTGACGCACCACAACCACCCGAAGGCATGGCTTAAGGCGGCTGCTTACTGGCGGCGCGGCGCCGCCGGCGTCCACGACAAGATCGAGGACTGAGGCCGGACCGCGCTGAGGCGCAGCGCGCAGACGAAAAAGGCCGCCGGGTTGCCCCGGCGGCCCAAAGGATCGCAAGCAGGCCGAA
>NZ_DAISHT010000310.1:0-3063 GCF_036822375.1 Pseudoxanthobacter sp.
CGCCCATGCCGCCATCCGCAACCTGCAATCGCGCTATGTCGGCTCGGTGCCGCTCGGTGCCTTCGGCTTCGTCGGCATCACCGAGCACTTCACCGCCGGCGTGGAGATGCTGGGTCTGCCGCTGCCCGGCGGGCGGAAGATCGTGGCGGAGGTGGAAGGCATCCGCCTCGGCGTCGACCGCGGCACCCGCGCGGCAATCGCGCTGGAGAACGTGCCCGACATCGCGCTCTATTCGGAGGCGACGCAGATCTTCCTCGCCCGCCTCAAGGCGCGGCAGGAAATCGAGGCACCGGCGCGCGCGCCGGGCGGGCTGAAGCGGCTGTTCGCGCGCAGGCGGGGGGCAGGCAGCGGCCTCCCCGGTCTGTTTCGCCCGCAGGCCCGCCCCGTGATGCACGCCGGCCAGCGCGCCTGAGCCACCCGCGCCTGAGCCACCCGCACGCCCGCCCCGCCCGTTGCAGGCACGGGGCTGCGCGCGGCGCCGGGTCTTCGCGTCCGGCGCCGCGCGGTTTATATCCGGAGGTGGTTCCACCCGATTCCGGAGGCCCGCCTTGGCCGCGATCTATGACGACCAGAACATCTTCGCCCGCATCCTTCGCGGCGAGATTCCCTGCCACAAGGTGTTCGAGAACGACGACGCCATCGTCATCATGGATGCGATGCCGCAGTCGCCGGGTCATTGCCTGATCATCCCGAAGGCCCCGTCGCGCAACCTGCTCGATGCCGATCCCGCCGCGCTCGCCCGCCTCGTGCCGCTGGTGCAGAAGGTGGCGCAGGCGGCAACCGTGGCGTTTGAAGCCGATGGCATCAACATCATGCAGTTCAACGAAGCCCCGGCCGGGCAGACGGTGTTCCACCTGCACATCCACGTCATTCCGCGTCGGGATGGCGTGCCGCTGAAGCCCCACACCGGCGGCATGGCCCCGGCCGAAGTGCTGGCAGCCGGCGCACAGAAGCTGACGGCCGCGCTCGCGGCCCTCTGAAGCAGCCGCCCCTTAACATCGCGAACCGCCCGGCCGGCCAGCGGCCGGGCGGACCCGGCGGACGGTGAATGCACCGCCGCAACGCCAGTCGGCAACAAGACCAATCAACAAGACGGCGCCGGCACGGCCGACCGGGCAGAAAAGCCCCGGCCCTGCCGCCCGCCCCGGGGACGAAACGACCATGACAGATAAGACAGACGCCGCTTCCGGCGCGCCGGCCGTGCGCGCCCGTTATCCCGATCTCGCCGGCCGCACCGTGTTCATCACCGGTGGCGGCAGCGGCATCGGCGCCGCCCTGACCGAGGCTTTCGTGCTGCAGGGCGCCAGGGTCGCCTTTGTCGATATCGCCCGCGAGGCCAGCGAAGCGCTGGTGCAGCGCCTTAAGGCGGAAACCGGCCGCACGCCGCTGTTCATCCCCTGCGACATCCGCGATATCGCCGCGCTGCAGGGCGCCATCGCCGCAACGCAGGCCGCGCTCGGCGACATCGGCGTGCTCATCAACAACGCCGCCAACGACGACCGCCACCGGCTGGAGGACGTGACGCCGGACTACTGGGACGACCGGCAGGCCATTCTGATCCGTCCGATGTTCTTCGCCATTCAGGCCGTGGCGCCGCAGATGCGCCGGCTCGGCGGCGGCTCCGTCATCAATTTCGGCTCGATCTCATGGATGGACGGCATGGGCGGCATGCCCGCCTACACCACCGCGAAATCCGCCGTTCAGGGCCTGACGCGCGGTCTGGCGCGCGATCTCGGGCCGGACAACATCCGCGTCAACGTGCTCGTGCCGGGCTGGGTGATGACCGAACGCCAGCTGAAACTGTGGGTCAGGCCGGAGAGCGGCGCCGATATCGAGCGCAAGCAGTGCCTGAAGGGCCGCGTGCTGCCGCACCACATCGCCGACATGGCGCTGTTCCTCGCCTCCGATGCCGCCGCCATGTGCAGCGCGCAGGACTTCATCGTCGACGGCGGCTGGGTGTGAGGCCGCCGCCCCGTTCCGTTCCTCGCCCGCGCCGTTCCCCCCTTTCAAAGCGCGAAGCCGCCGGCGCTTCCTGAGGGCGCCGGCGGCTTCTGAGGGCTCATGTCGGACAGAGGGCGGCCGCTGCCGGGCGGCCGGCGAGAGGAGGAAGTCGCCGGCCCTGTTTTCTCTTTCGGCCTTCGGGCCGTGCCGCAGCCTGCGGGCGGAGAGTTCCCGCAAGGCTTCAGGCGCTCTGTCTGACGTCGCTCTCCTGTGAGGTCCCGGGCGCGAAGAACGGGAGAAAACTCCGCACCCGGTTCCCCGGCGCCGCGCCCGGTCCGTCTGCGCACGGACCGGGCATGGCATGGGTCAATGGTGTTGCCCGGCTCTCTCAGGCGTGGCCGTGAAGGGCCTGCGCGCGCTGGCCGCTGCCTTCCGCCGTGATGACGAAGCGGGTGAGGCACTGGCTGCGGTGCTCGTGCGAGACCTGACGCCAGGTGTCCTCGGCCTGACGGCGGGTGGGGAACGGTCCGAAGACGTTCTCGGTTCCCGGAACGATGTCCGAGAAGTTCATGTCGCTGTACTTGCCACCGACAACCCAGAAGCGCGTGTTGTTGTTCATGGTCTTCTCCCAGAGGCGCCGTGCGCCGAAACGAGTGTTGTTTTGAGGGTTACGAAGGCACTGCCGGCCTTCCTGATTTTTGTGGTCCGCCGCGCCGCTTCCGATGCGGCGGACCCGCTTTTATCCGGGCGTTGCCCTTCCCCTCCCGCTTCGGTGCTCGATCCGGGCGGGAGGGCGTCAGTCAGGTATGAGGCGAGGTACGGCCGTTACCAAGGGGTCTCACTCCGCGGCGGCCGCGGTCGTGAACTGGTCGGTCTCGGTCGATTCCTTCATGGCCGTGGTCGAGGAGCGGCCGGACGAGATCGCCATCGCCACCTGATCGAAGTAGCCGGTGCCGACTTCGCGCTGGTGGCGGGTGGCGGTGTAGCCGATCGCCTCGGAGTCGAACTCCGCCTGCTGCAGCTCGCTGTAGGCGCCCATGCCGCGGTCGCGGTAGCCGTTGGCCAGTTCGAACATGCCGTGGTTGAGGCTGTGGAAGCCGGCCAGCGTCACGAACTGGAACT
>NZ_DAISHT010000311.1:0-3062 GCF_036822375.1 Pseudoxanthobacter sp.
TCCTCGTCGATCTGCGAAATGTCCATCGTCAGATGCTGGAGCTTGCCGCGCGGGTCGGTGAAGCGCAGGTCCAGATACTTGATGTCCTTTTCGCGGATCTGCTTCAGAACGTCGTCCGCTGTGGTCATGAGAATATTCCTCGATATTTTTTACGAGTTTGATGTGCAGCGCCCTGCCAGAAGGCCGCCTGGGCCGGGCTGGCAGAACGCCGTTTCCTGGGTCTGTCCGCCGCAGGGGCCCGGCAGGCCGGGCCCCGGCACGGCAACGTCAGATCGCGTCGTTGCCCGTCTCGCCGGTGCGGATTCGCACCGCCTCCTCGATGTTGGACACGAAGATCTTGCCGTCGCCGATGCGCCCGGTCGCCGCGGCGTTGCGGATGGCCTCGATGGCCTTCTCCACCGCCTCATCGGTCAGCACGATCTCAACCTTCACCTTGGGAAGGAAATCCACGACATATTCGGCGCCGCGGTAGAGTTCGGTATGTCCCTTCTGCCGACCGAAGCCCTTGGCTTCCGTGACAGTAATGCCCTGCAGGCCGACTTCCTGCAGCGCCTCCTTCACCTCATCGAGCTTGAAGGGTTTGATGATCGCTTCGATCTTCTTCATCGCCTCCCTCTTCTGCGGCAATCACGGTGGGGCGCAGAGGCCGCTGACCCACCTGGTCTTCAGGGCACGGACCGGCACGGCCGGCCGCAACATGATACGGACGGGCAAAGCCGTCCGTCACATTCAAGGCGCTCTGCCGGTCCCGCCGCCAGTGGGGCACGATGCCTCGGGTGAGGATAACCGCGCCTTCGGGCGATGACAGCCGGCCGTCGGAACTTCCGGCGCGGGAACGCCTTCTCGGCCCGGCCGTCCGCACGCGGCAGGGCCCGCGGCCGCCGGCATCAGCGGCGGCTCGGGTCTGCCGTTCGGCGCTGTGTGATGCACGCATCGTGCCACCTTGCCGGCGGGCGCGCGGCGTGCTGCTTTTCCACGAACGCCGCGCCGCAGAAACGGGCAGGGGCTGGGGAAAAAAGATTCAACCGGCCCTCGCACCGGTGAATGAGTGACTAAAAATAAGGCAATCTGCCTAAAATTCAGAACGGAACCGTCATGATCGAGCTGCTGACACCGACTGAGATGGGCGAGGCCGACCGTCTGACCATTGCCGGCGGGCGGGCGGGCACGGACCTGATGGAGCGTGCCGGGCAGGCGGTGGCGGATGCGGTTTCCGCCCGCCACAGCTATGCCAGCCGCATCGTGGTGGTGGCGGGGCCGGGCAACAACGGCGGCGACGGCTTCGTGGCCGCGCGCATTCTGGCCGCCCGCGGCTACCGCGTGCGCGTGATGCTGGTGGGCGACATCGCGGCGCTCAGGGGCGATGCGGCGTGGGCGGCGGCCGGCTGGCAGAAGCGGCAGACGACCGAGCCGCTCGATGCCGCCGCGGTGGCCGATGCCGATGTCGTGATCGATGCCCTGTTCGGCGCCGGCCTTGCGCGCGCGGTGGAAGGAGCGCCGGCGGACGCGGTGGCGGCGATGAATGCCTGCCGCGGCGAGGTGGTGGCGGTCGATCTGCCGAGCGGTGTCAGCGGGGCCAGCGGCGCGGTGCTGGGCGTGGCGGTGCGGGCCCATCGCACGGTCACCTTCTTCCGTCGCAAGCCCGGCCACCTGCTGTTGCCGGGCCGGCTGCTGTGCGGCCGCGTCACGGTGGCCGATATCGGCATCCGCGACGGGGTGCTGGCGCAGATCGGGCCGCGGGCTTTCGCCAACCAGCCGGCGCTGTGGCGGGGCGACTGGCACCCGCCGGCGGCGGACGGCCACAAATATGCCCGCGGCCATGCGGTGGTGGTCTCCGGCCCGATGACCGCCACCGGCGCGGCGCGGCTGGCGGCCGGCGCGGCGCTGCGCATCGGGGCGGGGCTGGTCACCGTGGCATCGCCCGCCGATGCGCTGATGGTCAACGCCGCCCATCTCACCGCGATCATGCTGCGGCGGGCGGACGGGGCGGAGGGGCTGCGCGCGCTGCTGGCCGATGCCCGCCTCAATTCCGTTGTCATCGGCCCCGGCGCGGGTGTCGGCGCGGCCACCGCGGCGGCCGTGCTGGCAGTGCTGGACGGCCCGCGCGCCGCGGTGCTCGATGCCGATGCCCTGACGAGCTTCCGCGACGATCCGCAGGCGCTGTTCGCGGCCATCGGCGGCCGCAGCCATCCGGTGGTGATGACGCCTCATGACGGCGAATTTGCCCGGCTGTTCCCCGCGCTTGCCGGCGTGCCGGACAAGGGCGAGCGCGCCCGGGCCGCCGCGCGGCTGAGCGGCGCCGTGGTGGTGCTGAAGGGCGCCGATACCGTCATTGCGGCACCCGACGGCCGCATTGCCATCAATGAGAATGCGCCGCCCTTCCTGGCCACGGCCGGTTCGGGCGATGTGCTTTCCGGCCTTGCCGGCGGGCTTCTGGCGCAGGGCCTGCCGGGCTTCGCGGCGGCGGCGATGGCCGTCTATGTGCACGGCGCGGCGGGCACGGCCGCCGGCCTCGGCCTGATTGCCGAAGATCTGGCGCCTGCGGTGCCCGGTGTGCTGGGTGTGCTGGCGGGAGCGGGCGACTGAGCCGGCGGCGGGTGCGTGCCTGCGGCGATCGGCGCCTGCGGGGTTTCGGCGGGCCGGCCTGCGGGTGGCGGGCGTTTGCGGCCGGCCGGCAGATTTGCTAAGCACGCGCCGGCCGGCGGGCGTGGTGGAACTGGTAGACACGCTGGATTTAGGTTCCAGTGGCGCAAGCCTTGGGGGTTCGAGTCCCCCCGCCCGCACCAGCCGCCGGGCTGCCCGGCCTGCCGCGGCCATGCGCCGGCTCTCTGTCCTGCCTCCCTTCCTGCCCGCCTTCCTGCCTGCCCGCCTGCCTGCCCTCGTCGCCGTCTCCGCCCTGTTCCTTGCTGCGGCCCGCGCTCCGCCTCTGCCTTGCCCTGCTTTGTCCGCAGTCAGGCCGTAAACGCCCTCATTCGGGGCGTCCGGGCGGTCAATAAGCAGGCAAACACGCGAGAAGGTGTTGCCTTGAAGGCCAAGGGGCGGTATCGCGGCGGGCGAACCGA
>NZ_DAISHT010000312.1:0-3045 GCF_036822375.1 Pseudoxanthobacter sp.
CCGGCTGGCCGAACAGGGCGTGGTGGTGACGCCGCAGACCCTGCGCATCGCCGAGAACTGCGCCCTCATCCTGTCGCTGCACCGCGAACTCGACGCGATGCGCGAATCGTCCCATTCCGGCACCCGCATCGGCACCACCAAGCGCGGCATCGGCCCGGCCTATGAAGACAAGGTCGGCCGCCGCGCCATCCGCCTGATGGATCTGGCCGATCTCAACGTGCTGCGCGGCAAGGTGGAGCGCCTGCTTGCCCACCACAATGCCCTGCGCCGCGGCCTCGGCGAGCCGGAGTTTTCGCAGGAAGCGATCTTCGAGGAACTCGCCAGCGTTGCCGACAAGGTGCTGCCGTTCATGGACACCGTCTGGCGCGTGCTGGACGAGAAGCGCCGCGAAGGCAACCGTATCCTGTTCGAGGGGGCGCAGGGCGCGCTGCTCGACATCGACCACGGCACCTATCCGTTCGTCACCTCGTCCAACACCGTTGCCGGTCAGGCCTCTGCCGGCTCGGGCGTCGGCCCCTCGGCGCTGCATTATGTGCTGGGCATCACCAAGGCCTACACCACGCGCGTGGGCGAGGGTCCGTTCCCGACCGAGCAGTTCGACGAGATCGGCGACTTCCTCGGCAACCGCGGCCGCGAGTTCGGCACCGTCACCGGGCGCAAGCGCCGCTGCGGCTGGTTCGATGCGGTTCTGGTGCGCCAGACCGTGCGCACCTGCGGCATCACCGGCATCGCGCTGACCAAGCTCGACGTGCTGGACGGCATGAAGGAGATCCGCATCTGCGTCGGCTATAAGCTCGACGGCCGCGAGATCGACTACCTGCCGGCGGCGCAGGCGGCGCAGGCGCGGGTGGAGCCGATCTACCGCACCGTGGAGGGCTGGGAAGGCACCACCGCGGGCGCCCGTTCGTGGGCCGATCTGCCGGCGCAGGCCGTCAAGTACGTCCGTCTCATCGAGGAACTGATCGGCGCGCCGGTGGCGCTGCTCTCCACCAGCCCCGAGCGCGACGACACCATCCTTGTCGAAGACCCGTTTCAAGACTAAGAGCTAACGAAGCCGGCCGGCGGCCCGTCTGCCGCAGGATGGGCCGCCGGCCGGAAACCTTCTGTTATTCGCGACCGCAAAAGGGGCGAATGAGCGGCGGCAGCCCCTTCCTGCACAGGGCTGCTGCGGTATATCTTGCCGTGTACCGGCACTGCCGCGGGCGAGGCGTCTGACGGGCCGCAGGGTTTTCCCGGCGGCGCAGGCCCCCGTCGCCTGCGGCGTGGCCGGATGGTCTTCCACGAAAGGCGTGGCATGATGGCCGGTTTCAGCCGGCCGGACGCGCGCGCCGGATGAAATTCGGGCACGCAATGGCGGATTATTATTCGGTGCTGCAGCGGGCGGTGGCGATGCTGCCGGACAATACCGGCCAGGCCCGCCGCGCGATCTATGAGAAGGCGCGGACTGCGCTGGTCCGCCAGCTCGAAAGCGTCAATCCGCCCCTGCCGGCGTCCGAAATCACCAAGCAGCGCCTCGCGCTGGAAGAGGCGGTGCGGCGCATCGAGCAGGAGCTTGCCCAGCACGGGCAGGCAGCCCTTGCCGGCGCCACTGCCCGAACCGTCAATCCGAATTTCCCCAGCCACACCCAGCGGCGGATCACCCAGCAGCGCCCCGCAGCGGCAGCGCCCGCGGCCGCCCCGCGGCGCGCGCCCGAAGCGCCGCGCCCGGCTGCGGCCGAAGGCAGCCCGGCGGCGCCGGTTGCCCCGCCCGTGGCCGCCCGGGTTGCGCCGCCGCGCGCCGAGCCGGTTGCCCAGCCGCGGGTGGAAACGCCCGCTCCCGCGCCGGCCGTGCATGCGCCGGCGGCCGAGCGGCGCGTGCCGCCGCGCCCGCCGGGCCACATCACCGCCCCTTCGGTGGATGACGGGCGCGAGGATGACAGCTGGGTCGATTCCGATCACATGCCGGTGCAGGACGACGAGCCGGTTGTGCTGCCGCGCCGCCGCGGCCGGCGCACGCTGGCGGCCATTGCCGCGGCCGTCGTCGTGATCGCCGCCGGGGCGTGGTTCGAGCGCGACATGCTGACCGGTCTGTTCGCGCCGTCTGCGCCGCAGACCGCGTCTGCACCGGCCAGCGCGCCGCAGGAGGCTCCGGCCGAGACCCCGGCGACCCCGCCGGCAGCCCCGGCCGAGCAGCCGCAGCCGAAGATCGCCGACCGCCTGCCGATGGATGCGCCCGCTGCGCCCGCCGGCGGCACGGCCCCTGCAACGCCCGCCGCGCCCGCGGCCCCGGCCGCCCCGGAGACGCCGGCGGCCCCCGCCGCCGCTCCGGCTGCCGAAGCGCCGGCCCCGGCGCCGGCCGAGGCGCCCGGCCCGGCAACCGCCGAACTGATCGAGGAAGGGGCGTCGCAGGGCGCCCCCGGCAGCCAGTTCAAGGGCGCCGTGACGTGGGCGATGAGCCGCGAATCGATCGGCGGCGGTGCTCCGGAACCCATCGTGCGCGCCAGCGTGGACGTGGCCGAGCGCTCGATGAAGGTCACGCTGGTGTTCCGCAAGAACCGCGACAGCGCGCTGCCGGCCAGCCACCTGATCGAGGTTGCCTTCGATCTCGGGCCGAAGTTCAACGGCGGCGGCATCGCCAACGTGCCCGGCATCATCATGAAGGAAACGTCGTCGGCGCGCGGCGATGCCCTCATCGGGGCTTCGGCCAAGGTTTCGAACGGGCTGTTCTGGATCGCGCTGTCGTCCTCGCCGGCCGACAGCCAGCGCAATCTCGACCTGCTGCGCACCCGCGAGTGGATCGATGTGCCGATCCTGTTCACCAACGGCAAGCGCGCCATCCTGACGATCCGCAAGGGGACGACCGGCGACAAGGCCATCGACGACGCTCTGGCGGCCTGGTCGGGCAACTGAACGGCGACTGTCGCACGGCCGTTCGGCAAGACCGGTTTGACAGGACAGGTTTGGCAAAACGATCTGCGAAGCCCGGGCCCCAGCCCGGGCTTTGTGGCGTCCGGCTGATCCGCCTCCGTCTCGGGCTGTCGGGCGCGGGCGGGTTCCCCTCTGTCC
>NZ_DAISHT010000313.1:0-2995 GCF_036822375.1 Pseudoxanthobacter sp.
ACCGATCTGGGAGGATCGTATGACAGCCCATTTCCGCGATACGACCGCGCCTGCGGTCGCCGTGCGCCGGTTCGGCCTCTATATCGACGGGGCGTGGTGCGAGGCGGCCGACGGTGCGGTGACCGAGCGCCGCTCGCCGGCCCACGACGTGCCGGTGACGCTGACGGCGCGCGCCACGGTGGCCGATGCCGACCGCGCGGTGGCCGCCGCCCGGACCGCCTTCGACGACGGCCGCTGGAGCGACCTGCCGGGCGCCGCGCGCGCTGCGGTGCTGCTGGAAGCGGCCCGCCTGATCCGCGCGCGGGCCGGGGAACTGGCGCTGCTGGAAACGCTGGAAACCGGCAAGCCCATCGCCCAGTCGCACGGCGAGGTGGCCGGCGCCGCCGGCATTTTCGAATATGCCGCCGGGCAGGCCCGCGCGCTGCACGGCGACAGCTTCAACAACCTCGGGGCCGACATGCTGGGCCTCGTCACGCGCGAGCCGATCGGCGTGGTCGGCGTCATCACACCGTGGAACTTCCCGTTCTTCATCCTGTGCGAGCGCGTGCCCTTCATTCTCGCGGCCGGCTGCACGGTGGTGGTGAAGCCGAGCGAACTGACCAGCGCCACGACGCTGCTGCTCGGCGAGATCCTGACGGAAGCCGGGCTGCCCGCCGGCGTCTACAATGCGCTCAGCGGGCCGGGTTCGGTGGTGGGCCGGCATCTGGCCGAACACCCCGGGCTCGACATGATCTCGTTCACCGGCTCCACCGAAGTCGGCCGCAGCACGCTCATCGCTTCGGCGGGCAACCTGAAAAAGGTCGGGCTGGAACTGGGCGGCAAGAACCCGCAGGTGGTTTTTGCCGATGCCGATCTGGATGCGGCGGCCGATGGCGTGGTGTTCGGCCTCGTCTTCAATGCCGGCCAGTGCTGTGTGTCGGGCAGCCGGCTGGTGGTTGAACGCTCCGTTGCCGACGACTTATGCGCCCGCGTGGTCGAAAAGCTCGGCCGGCTGCGCATCGGCGATCCGCTCGACGAGACGACGCAGGTCGGCGCCATCGTCGACGAACGCCAGTACCGCCGCATCCTCGACATGATCGAGACCGGCCGGCGCGAGGGTGCGCGGCTCATCGCCGGCGGCGCGGCCTATGAGGCGAGCCGCGGGCGCTTCATCCAGCCGACGGTGTTCACCGATGCCGACACGTCCATGGCCATCGCGCAGGAAGAAATCTTCGGCCCCGTGCTCACCGTGCTGCCGTTCGACGGGCTGCAGGAGGCCATCCGCATTGCCAACGACACCTGCTTCGGCCTTGCCGGCAGCATCTGGACGCGCGATCTCGACAAGGCGGTGCGCTGCATGCGCGGGCTGAAGGCCGGCCGCATCTGGGTCAACTGCACCATTGCCGGCGGGCCGGAACTGCCCATCGGCGGTTTCCGCCAGTCCGGCACCGGCCGCGAGACCGGGGCCTATGGCGTGGAGGAATATACCGAGATCAAGTCCACCCACATCGCCCTCGGCGAGCGTGTGCGCTGGGTGGCGCCATGATCGCCGCGACCATCGGGGATGCGGCGCTGAACGGGCGTCCGGCGGCGCTGCGCACCGCGGCCGGAGAGCCGCGCGGCGGCGGCGCGGTTGCCGAAAGGCCGGCCCGCCCGGCCGCCGGCGGCCGGGCGGTGGCGGCCGACTACATCATCGTCGGCGGCGGCTCGGCCGGCTGCGCGCTCGCCGCCCGCCTCAGCGAGGACCCGGATGTGCGGGTGCTGCTGCTGGAGGCCGGCCCGCGCGATACCAACCCCTACATCCACCTGCCGGTGGGCTTTGCGAAGATGACCTCCGGCCGTCTGACCTGGGGGCTGAAGACCGCGCCGCAGGTGCATGCCGGCGGGCGCGAGATTCTCTATGCGCAGGCCCGCGTGCTGGGCGGCGGCGGCTCCATCAATGCCGAGATCTTCACCCGCGGCGTGCCGGGCGACTATGACGGCTGGGTGCGGGATTTCGGCTGCACCGGCTGGTCGTTCCGCGACCTGCTGCCGCTGTTCCGCCGCATGGAGGACAACGATACGCTGGCCGGCGAGTGGCACGGCATTGGCGGGCCGCTCGGCGTCACCACGCCCGCCGCCCATCCGCTGACCCGCGCCTTCGTGCAGGCCTGCCAGCAGGCCGGCATGCCCTACAATGCCGATTTCAACGGCGCGGTGCAGGCCGGCGCCGGCCCCTACCAGACCACCATTCGCGGTGCGAAGCGCTGCTCGGCCGCTGTCGGCTATCTCGGCCGCGCGGCCGGGCGGGCGAACCTGACGGTGCGCACCGATGCCCGCGTGCTGCGCCTCGTCATTTCCGGCGGTGCGGCGCGCGGCGTCGAGGTGCTGGAAGACGGCCGGCCGGCGGTGATCGAGGCGGCGCGCGAGGTGATCGTGGCCAGCGGCGCCATCGGCAGTCCGCGCCTGATGCTGCTGTCGGGCATCGGCCCGGCGGACGCGCTGCGGGCGCTGGGCATTCCGGTGGCGCTCGATCTGCCGGGGGTCGGGCAGAACCTGCACGACCATTACGGCATCGATCTCGTCTACGAGCTGAACGGCCCGCACAGCCTCGACAAATATAACCGGCCGCACTGGATGCTGTGGGCCGGGCTGGAATATGCGCTGTTCGGCAAGGGGCCGGTGGCCTCCAACATCGTGGAAGGCGGCGCGTTCTGGTATGCTGACCGGGAGGCACCGTCGCCGGACCTGCAGTTCCATTTCCTTGTCGGTGCCGGGGTGGAGGCGGGCGTGCCCCGGATCGCCTCCGGCGCTGGCGTCACCCTCAATTCCTACACCCTGCGGCCCGAAGCGCGCGGCAGCGTGCGCCTGCGCTCGGCCGATCCGGCCGACATGCCGGTGATCGACCCGAACTTCCTCGGCCATCCGGACGATGTCCGCACCTCGGTGGAAGGGGTGAAAATGAGCCGGGAGATCATGAACCAGCCGGCCTTCGCCCGCTATATCCGCAAGGAGCACTTCCCGGGCGACAGCGTGA
>NZ_DAISHT010000314.1:0-2978 GCF_036822375.1 Pseudoxanthobacter sp.
GGTGAAGCCGCGGCTGCCGCCCTTCCAGTCGCCCTCGTTGGCGGTGGCGAAGCGGGTGTCGTCCAGCCACTTCACCGCATCCGGCTCGCGCGCCACGGCCTTCAGGCTGTCGGTCGGGGCGATGAGGCTGTCCTTCTTCGTGTCGATGCCGTCGAGGTCGACGGTGCCGGCCGGGAAGTTCGCCACCACCTTGCCGGCCGCCAGATCGACCAGCACGATATGATTATTTTCCTGCAGGGTGACCACGGCAATGTTGCGGTCGTTGATATCGACGAATTCCGGCTCCGGATCCTCCGGGGCGATGGCGGCAAGGCCGGTCACGTCCACCTTCTTCACGCCCGCACAGTCGGCCGAACCGTCTGCGGCCAGCGGCACCACGCTGACGAAGCCGCCGGGAAGCTGGGGCAGGGCGCCGTGGTTCACGTCCTCGTCGCGCTCGTTCTCGATGGCGATGGCGATGAACTTCCTGTCGGGGCTCAGCGCCAGCGAATCCGGCTGGCCGCCGAGATCGCAGGTGGCGACCACCGCCTTCGTTGCCAGATCGACCACGGCGAGGTGGCCGGAGGGGGCGGATTTGGAGGGCGAGGTGACCACGCCCACGAACGCCTTGCCGCCGGCGACGACGGTGGAGGTCGGCTCGCCGCCCAGCGCCACGGTGCCGGCGGGCTGCGGCCTGGCCGGATCGGCGATGTCGATCAGGCCGATGCGGGCGCCGGGGCTGTCGGTGTAGACCAGCGTCCGGCCATCCTCGGTCGCCTTGATGATCTCGGCGACGGTCGCCTTGTCCTTGTCGGCACCGGCCGGCAGGTTATCGATCACCTCGAAGGTGGCAATGCGGTTGAAGGCCGGCTCGGCGGCCGCCGGCAGGGCCAGCGCAACGGCGCTGCTGCCCATCAGGGCGGCAAGCAGGGCAAGACGCGGGGTTCGGGCCATCGTCGTTCTCCATCATCCGGACGCGCGGGAAAATCACCCCGGCCGGATAAAGGCGGGCGATGAAGCCGCCGTGACGGCGCCATGACGAAGCGGTGACAATACCGAAGCGGTGACAAGGGCGAAGCGGGATAACCGCGAAACGGGACAACGACGAAGCGGGACGATTTCCACGGGCCGGCCCGGCGGCGCGCCACAGCAGCGCAGCCGCCGGAACGGGCGCAGCAGCCCGAACGCGAGCGGGGAGGCAGGTCGTCAGACCTGCCTCCCCGTGAGCCGTTCCCCTGATTTTTCTGGTCGGCGTCGCAGAGCACGCGGTCGATCCGGTCTTGGGAAGCGCGCGGATCGGTCTGCCGAAGATAATGCAAATCCGGGGCCAGCCGCATTGCGGCCGCCGAAGCCAGATGATCTGCGGCAAAGCCCGGGCTTTATGGGCGGGCGCCGGCCAGTCGCGCACAAATTACCGGCACCCAACGGAGGCATCTGCCTGCATTTCGCGCACCGCGCGGCGCCGGCGTCGCGCGCCCGGCAATACACCCCGGCAAGGCGCCTGCGGATGGCCGCCAGCGGCGTGTTAGCACTCGCGGCAAGTGATTGCTAACAAAAGAACTTTTGAGCCATTATCGTCTTTTGGCGGCTTGTCAGCCGGCAAAATCATGGCACACTTTCCAGGTCCCAATCTGTCAGGGGGTGCCCATGATCGACCGCGACTTCGACCGTCAGCTTTCCGGTTACGGCCTCACCACGGCGCGCATTCTCTATCGCATGCCGGACCACCCGACGATCCTGCAGACTTATATCTGGCAGGACTACGACATCGCCCCGGCCTTTCCGACGCTGAACCGGTTCATCGATTTCTGGAAGCGGGAGCTGGAAGGCCCGCTGCACTCCGTCGAAGTCGCTTATCGCGCCCTGGTCGGGGCGCATGAGTGGCGCCGCGTCGACGCGCTCTCCGTGCTGCACTGAAAGGAAAGCCCCGATCCTGCCGGCCCGGCCTTGCGAAGGGCCGGGCCGGGTGCCGTTTTGTCGCGCCTTGCCGGCCGGCGGCCGTGCGCGCCGGCTTTTGCGGCCCGCAAGGCCGGCGCGCGCGCCGGTGACGCCGAAGTGAGCCGTGGACCCGTTTCAGGTCTGTCGCATTTTGGCAACAATGTTGTCATCCTGTAACAGCCCGACTCACCCTCCGCTGCGGCGCTGTCCGCGGCGGAAAGGTGGAACGATTGTCCCGGCTGGCCGCCCGCGGCCGCCCAAGCGAACGGCGCGATGACGGCTTCCGAGACCCCCTTCGATCCGACCGGCTCCGGCGGCACCGAGCTGCGGCGCGAGAGCGCGCCGCTGGCCCGCCGTGTGGGCGTCGTGTTCGTGGTGCTGGCGATCCTGTCGGCGGCCGCCACCTTCGTGGTGCTGACCGGCCTGACGCCGATCACCCCGACGCAGAATGTCATCACCATCGCGCTCGTCGCCAACGGCTTCATCATTGCCGTGCTGATGGGCTCGATCTTCGTGGAAATCCGCAAGATCCTGCAGGCCCGGCTGCAGGGGAGGGCCGGTGCGCGGCTGCATGTGCGCGTGGTGGCGATGTTCTCGTTCGTCGCCACGCTGCCGGCGATCCTCGTCGCCATTCTGGCCACCATCACCCTCGACCGCGGTCTCGACCGCTGGTTCGAGGAGCGCACCCGCACCATCGTCGACAATGCCATTGCGGTTGCCAACGCCTATGTGCAGGAGCACGCCAACGTGCTGCGCGGCGACCTGATCGCCATGGCGACCGATGTCGACCGCGCCAAGGCGATTTACGATTACGACCCGGCCCGCTTCGACATCTTCATGCAGACGCAGTTGCAGCTCCGCCAGCTGCCCGCCGCCTATATCCTGCGCGGCGACGGCACGGTGGTGACCCGCACGCTCTACAACATCAAGGAGAAGTTCGCGCTGCCGCCGGTCGGCGCCTTCGCGCGGGCCGCCTCCGGCGATCCGGTGCTGATCGCGCCGGGCGACACCAATCAGGTCGGCGGCGTGATGAAGCTGAAGGCCTATGACGACATGTATCT
>NZ_DAISHT010000315.1:0-2978 GCF_036822375.1 Pseudoxanthobacter sp.
CCGGCATTGCTGTCTCCATCCACAGCGGTTTCAAGGACCGCGGGTTGCAGAAGCGTCTCGAACCTGATCGCTCGACCTGACTTCACGCACGCGATTTAACTTAGACCAATTCGCAGCCTTTTGCAGCCGCCCCCTTAGCATTGCCCCGCGGCCGGCGCCAGCCGCCCGCGCTTCATAAGCCGGGTTGCAACGCTGCGCCACACCTCGGCAAAGCGCTGCACGTCCGCCTCGCCCGTGTCCGGCCCGAGGCTGACACGGATGGCGCCCCGCGCCAGATCGTCCGCCACCCCCATCGCCTGCAGCACATGGGAGGGGGCAACCTTGCCCGACGAGCACGCCGACCCGGACGATACCGCCACGCCGGCGAGATCGAGCGCGATGATCGCCCTTTCCGCCGCCACGCCCGGAACGGCAAAGCACAGCGTGCCCGGCAGGCGCGGCACCGCATCCGAAAACACCACCGTCCCGTCACAGATAAGAACGAGCTGCGCCTGCAACCAGTCCCGCAGCGCTGCAAGACGATCATTTTGTGCGCGATCTTTCGCCGCCGCCTGCGCCGCCGCGCCGAAGGCGGCGATGAGCGGCACCGATTCCGTGCCCGCCCGGCGGCGGAATTCCTGCCCGCCGCCGGTCAGCAGCGGATCGGGATCGAGATCGCCGCGCACCGCCACGAGGGCGCCGGTGCCCTTGGGCCCGCCGATCTTGTGGGCGGAGAGGCTGACGAGATCGGCGCCGAGCGCCGCCGCATCGCTCTCCAGCCGGCCGGCGCTCTGCACCATATCCACATGCACCAGCCCGCCGGCCGCATGAACGATGGCCGCGGCGGCCGCCACCGGCTCGATAACGCCGGTCTCGTTGTTGGCATGCATCAGCGACAGCAGCACGCGGCCGCCGGCGGCCGCCTCTTCTTCCACGGCCGCCGCGAGCGCGGCCAGATCCAGCCGTCCCTGCCGGTCCACCGCAACGGTGGCACGCGCCTGCGGCGCAAAGCGGCCGCCGGCCATCACCGACGGGTGCTCCACGGCGGAAACCAGCAGCCGCGTCAGGCCGGCCGGGCGGCCGCCCAGCCGGTGATGGGGCGACAGCGCCGTGACGTTCGCCTCGGTGCCGCCCGAGGTGAAGACCACACCGTCGGCCGGCGCGCCGACGAGGGCTGCAACATCGCGCCGGGCCGCCTCCACGAGGCGGCGGGCGGCCCGCCCCTCACTATGGACGGAAGACGGATTGCCGCCGGCATCGAGCGCCGCCAGCAGGGCGGCGCGGGCCTCCGCGCGCAGGGGCGCGCCGGCATTCCAGTCCAGAAACACCCGTGCGGCAGAACCGCCGGCGGCGTCCGTGGTCATCGATCGCGCTCCCCCGGCTCGCAGGTTGCCAACGCCGGCCGGCAGAACCGGCCCGTTGCGGCAGATGGCCTCCGGCGGCGCCGCCCGTCAAGCCGCTGCGGTTTGCATTTCCGCCCGCCGTCCGCGCATGATCGCTGCCGACAGACCGCAAACCCCGAGGAGCAACGGCGATGACATCAGCGCTCTCGGCCGCACCCGCGCAGCGGCCTTCTTCCCTGTTTTCCCTGTGCATGCCGGCCTGCCTGCGCCGGCCCGGGCGGGTGCTGGCGCTGGCGCTCACGGTTGCCGCCGGCCTTGCCGGCCCGGCCGCCGCGGGCGACGTGGTGCTGGCGCCGGGCGACACGAACAACCCCTATCTCTTTGATGTGCTGGAGAAACAGCCCGCTCTGAAACAGACCCTCGGCCGGCTTTTCACCGCCGGGCGCGTGCCGCCGTGGGTCCGCGGGATTGCCACCGGCGGCCCGTTCGTCGGCGGCCCGTCCCGCGCGGTTCTGAAGCCGCCCGGCGGGCTCATGACATACGATGCCTGCAAGCAGCACGACTGCGGCGACAACCAGTTGCGCATTCTGGCGACGAAGGACGGGAAAGCCGCCTGGGCCCTGCTGTCGGAATCCGGCCGGATGCGCTTCTTCGGGGCGCCGGGCCCTTCCGAGCAGGCGATTCTGAACGCCGCAATGGCCGACTGATCGCCCCCGCCCGCCGGCGCGGCAGCACGGCCACTGACATTTTCGTGGAATCCGAAGGCGATTCTATGCCATGGGTTGCCGCCTGAGGCCGTCGCAGGCCGCCGCATCATCCATGCGCGCGGGCCGGCGGGCGGCCGAAGGCGGCATTTTGCACACGGCATCCGGCCTCATCGCGGGGCCGGCCGTGCGGAAACCGCCTTCCGCACAGATTTAGGCTGCGAATCCCGCGAAGGAGATCGTTGACGCCCATGCCCGAGGTCATTTTCAACGGCCCGGCCGGACGCATCGAAGGCCGCTATCAGCCGGCCAAGAAGCGCAACGCCCCGATTGCTCTGGTGCTGCACCCCCACCCACAGTTCGGGGGCACCATGAACAACCAGATCGTCTATCAGCTGTTCTATATGTTCGCCCAGCGCGGCTTTGCCGTGCTGCGGTTCAATTTCCGCGGTGTGGGCCGCAGTCAGGGCGCGTTCGACCACGGGCAGGGCGAGCTTTCCGATGCCGCCGCCGCGCTCGACTGGGCGCAGAGCGTGCACCCGGATGCCCGGTTCTGCTGGATTGCCGGCGTCTCGTTCGGGGCGTGGATCGGCATGCAGCTGCTGATGCGCCGCCCGGAGGTGGAGGGCTTCATTTCCATCGCCCCGCCCGCCAATCTCTATGACTTCTCGTTCCTCGCGCCCTGCCCGGCCTCCGGCCTCATCATCAACGGCGATCTCGACAAGGTGGCGCCGCTGAAGGATGTGCAGTCGCTGGTGGACAAGCTGAAGACCCAGCGCGGCATCGTCATCGACCAGAAGGTCGTGCCCGGTGCCAACCACTTCTTCGAGGACCACACCGACGTGCTCATCAAGGAGTGCTCGGACTATCTCGACCACCGCCTTGCCGCGCTGGGCGCGATCTGAGCCGGCCTCGCCACCGGCCATAACGGCCTGCCATTATGGATTGCCAT